>CAYJRS010000026.1:0-3429 GCA_964372845.1 Candidatus Woesearchaeota archaeon
TCTATTTCAATACTAATCTCTAAATCTCTATAACTTCTAAGAAAAAAATTTGACCATACTTCTTTTATACTACCTATCTTCGCTTCGATTGATTTTTTTATTTCTTTTCGAGTTAAACTCGTAAATTAATATCCAATTCTCCTTCCTTTTAAACCTTTTGGATATACAGATTAGTAGCATAGATAACTTTAAATTAAAATAGCGTCTCTCATATCTGGGAAAAAATCAACGATGACGAGGATCTTCCAATTAAAAATTGTTGTAAATGAAATAATGCCTGAAATATGGCGAAGATTCTTAATAAAAGACAATATCAGCTTTAGGGATTTACACAATATCATCCAAGCAGTTATGGATTGGGAAAACTACCATCTCTTTGAATTCACTATAGGCAATGAGACTCTTAGCGTTGATGAGGATGGTTATAATCCTGCAGAAGCCAGTTTTGATAAACTCTTTAGCCAACCCGAATTTATAAAAATGTTAGAAAAGCAAGATTTAAGTAAAGGTTCGGCAATGCTCAATGTAAATAAAATTAATAAAATCCTTAAAGATGCTGAAAAAAATCAACCTAAAAAGATATATAATATAAACACCAGGATTGGAACATTGATAACCACCCAAGGACAAAAATTTACTTATCGCTATGATTTTGGAGACAATTGGGAACATACACTTATTTTAGAAAAAATTTTCGATAAAGAAGGAACAGAAAAATATCCTTATTGCCTATCCGGGAAGCGCGCATGTCCTCCTGAAGATTGTGGAGGCGTTTATGGGTATTATGAACTTATGAAAATAAAGAAAAACAAAAAACATCCAGAATACAAAGAAAAAATTGTTGAATGGTTGGGCGAAGATTTTGATTTTGAATCCTTTGATGTTGATGATATAAATGCTGAGCTTAGGAACATCACACGAAAGTTAAGATGAAAAAACCAAGAAACTTGAAGGAAAAAGGTGGAAATGAGTTTTGGTCAGAAGGATATTTTGCTGAAACAATGAGTAATGAAGACTGGAAAAAACGAATGAAGGCTTTCCATAAAAAGCATAATAAAGATATGGACTTCAACTGCCAAAAATGTAATAAAATAATCTCTGCTCATAATAAAGATTGGCATAACGGAATGTGTGATGATTGTTTTGATAAAGCATTTTTTCCAGATGCTAAAAGAGAGGCTACTTAGGGATCATAAATTTGCTCCGTTCTTTTAGGGATCAACTATGGATTTGGAACTTTTCTTAATAGCCCCGGCCAGCATAGAAACCTTTTTAAGAGAAAATATTTAATTTCTTATTTAAGCCTCGGTAGCTCAGACTTTTTAGGAGCAATAGGTAGAGCACGCGACTGTTAATCGCGTGGTCGTAGGTTCAAGTCCTACCCGAGGCGCTTTTTTCTAAATTTCACATGACATGTGCCAGAGGGAGACACAGACTTTATAAATAATCTATCATTAAAAAAGAAGATGGATGAATATTATAAATTTAAAAGAGGTAAGCTGAGAGAATTGGTTGCAAAGGCAATTAATATCACAGGTTCTGAGAGGAAGTTGAAGCTTAAAACTGGAATATCATTAGGGAGTATCAATAAATATAAAAGAGAAAAAATAAATCTTTCACATAATAATCTATCTAAATTACTTGATTTATTAAGCTTAAAGAAGGAAGAAGTTAGTTGCGACATTAAAAATATTCTGCCTTCAAACTGGGGGCAGAAAATAGGAGCAAAAAATGCATACAAATTAAAATTAAAAAATGGAACTTTTAAAGAGAACCTAGAAAAAATGAATAAAGCTTCTTCAATTTATAAGAAAAAATGGCACAAATATATGAAAGAGAATAATTTAGAAAGATACCATAAATTACAATATGAATACTTTAAGAAAATTGGCGGATACAAATACAAAACAAAAAACGGAGAAAAAGTAAGAAATCTTTTAGAAAAGGAGACAGCAGATTATTTAATAAGTAGAAATTTAAGTTATGAATACGAACCAATGATTAAGCTTGATGATAAAGTTTACTTTCCAGATTTTAAGGTTGGAAATCTGATTATTGAAGTTACAGACTGGAAAGGGCTTATGAAGATAGAGAAATTGAAAGAAAAACAAATAAATTTTGAAAAGAATGGATTAAAGGTTTTATTAGTTGTCTCGCAAAGAGTTGCAAAAAGTTATGAAGGAAAAGGATTTAACTTGGTAGTTGGTCAAAATTCTTTATCTAATTTCTTATAGCTGCAAAGACAAAAGATTTTAAAAGGAGAAATGGACATTAATTCTTTCTACAAGGGGCTGTAGCATAGTCTGGCTGGTGCACATTAACTATGTTAAGCGCTGTCGACTGATATGTCTATCAGTAAGCTGGACTCAAAGATCGAGAGACTCTTTAAAGCTCGAAGTCCCAGGTTCAAATCCTGGCAGCCCCATTAAATATTATAGCGAGTGTATTGTGGCAACTAATAATTAATAGCTCCATTTCAAGATACAATAAATCTTATAAACAGACTAATTAAACAAAAACAGATGCTAAGTTTATTAAGAAAAAGAAATCCCTCAGAAGTTAAGGTCCAAGATCATGAAACTACCAAATCAAAATATTTAGAAAGATCAATCCCAGATAGTAAGTTTCAGTATATTACTCCATATGTAAAATTTATAGACCTAGCAAATCCTCCAGGCGATAAATGGGGGCAAGGAATCTACTTAAATCCAGATGCTCTTTTTTCTAGATTAAGAGGCGACATAGGGCATATAAAAGGTTCTATGATTATAGACGGATTGGATTCTAAAGATAAATACGCACACTATATTCTGCGTCAATATGATCCAGCAGTTTCTGTTGGTATAGAAAGAACAGATTATCTTCCTACAACTGATTACCCGAAAGGAGCTTCACATATTTGGATGCGTGCAAGTTATGTTGGAGAGCCAGGATTAAAAATACAAGAATTAGAAGAAATTGCAGCTAATAATGGTCTGGAAGAATACGTAGGGTCTTAGTTATTTTTCTCCACAAATATCCTGCTTCCATCTTTAACATTTTTAAAAACTAAAGGATCGCCGATAATTTTTCCAAAAACATTTACCTTGCTTGCAGCTCTAGGCTTATTGTTTTTACTTGCAAAAGTCCTTCCAAAGAAAATACAAAAAGCACTTCCAGAAGGCCAATATGCCAGATCGCCAACTTCAACTTCCTCTCTCCCTTTCTCTTCTCCAAGTTGTACAGGAATAGAAAAATAAATTTCATTTCCCCAAGTCTTAACAAGAGCAGCAAAAGGCAGTTTCTCAAATATCCTTTTAGCAGTATAACTCTCATTAAGCTCAGCTTCAACTTTAACATTTCCGGATTTGATTAAAATTTTCATTCAAAAGAAGTTTGCAATAAAGTTTCTCAGCCAATCATACAAATCAAATACAATCTGTCTGTTAA
>CAYJRS010000026.1:3529-11662 GCA_964372845.1 Candidatus Woesearchaeota archaeon
TTTGCAATAAAGTTTCTCAGCCAATCATACAAATCAAATACAATCTGTCTGTTAACAAGCCACAGTATAACCAAAATGATTATTATCCATAGGATCAACCTTCCAAGGAAACTGTGATGCACTTTTTTAAGTTTATAACCTCTTAAACTTTCAGGAAATTTGCCTTCAGCCATTACATATCACCTTTTTCTCTAACGTGTTCTTTAAAATCTTTAGCTAATGCATTAAATCTCATTTCTATTCTTATTTGTCGGTCGCTCATTGCCCACATTTTAAGCATTAATGTAAATATAAGCCCTGCTAAAGCAATAAATTCTGTCAGACTATTTCCAAAAACATTCCATATTAACAGAATCATGCTAATAAACAGAAAAACCCAAAATAATATTTCCTTTACATCTATTTTATTTTTCATTTAAATGCTCTCCCAGTTACAAAAAGATAAATCAGTATAAACAAAAACACAATCACTACAATCCAAAAAATAAGATTATTCAACTTTAACTCATTTACCATCAGCTCACCATCAACCCATCTTTCATTTTCTTATCCAGCTCAATCTCTTCCTTCTCAGTTCTTAAATACTTATCATTATAAATAATTTTCTTATTTTTAGAAAGCAGTTTAAGTTTCTCAAAATCCTTTATCTCCACGACGTCTTTCGCCTTTTCTCTTAAATTAATAAATACTCTTTCTCCGTTTCTACTTCTTGGAGCTGTCAGTAAAGACAACTTTTTTCCATCAGAAACAGCAAGCAGCATTCCCTGGCTTTCAATTCCGCGAATCATAGCTTCTTTTAAATTCTTCAGCAAGATTATTTTCTTTCCAATTAAATCTTCTTTTTTATAATGCCCCCTTATCCCAGAAACAATTTGTACATCATCAGCAGTTTCCTTTCCTAAGTCAAGTAATAAAATATAAAGTTTGTCAGCATTCGGATGATCCTTCACACCTTTTATCTCAGCAACTCTAAAATCAAAGTCCTCAAGCATTATTTCATCTTTCAATTTAACAGAACTTTTTGGAGGCTCAATTTGCTCTATTTTTTTGAATAAAATCTCGCCTTTTTTAGTTTTATACTCCTTTATCAAGCCAAATTTGCAATCTTTCAGATTTCCCAATTTAATGTTTAACTGCTTATTTATTTTTTCTGAGGTTTCAGGCATAAACGGATTTATTAATATGGAAATTACTCTCAACGCTTCAAGTAAGTTATAAATTTTAATTTCCTGCTCTTTCTCTTTCAGTTCCCAAACTTTATTTTTATTTACATATTGGTTGCAATTTTGAATGAACTTAAATATTTCAGCTAAAGCTTTGTCGAGCTCGAAATTATCCATTAGCTTTTCAATATTTTTTAGCTCAATCTTCAGTTCAATCTTCTGCTTCTTAATTGATTTGAAATTTTTTTCAGCAAGAGATAAGGTTCTTGACACCAAGTTTCCTAAGTCATTAGCAAGCTCGTTATTTAATCTACTAACCAAGGCTTCTTCTGAAAAATCTCCGTCTTGACCGAAGGGAATTGATCTGAGCAGATAATATCGAATTGCATCAGAAGGATATGATTTAATAAGTTCAAGTGGATCTACAACGTTACCCAAACTCTTGCTCATCTTTTCTCCAGTAGCAGAGCGAATAAACCCATGTACGAAAATCCTAGGCAATTTAATTCCATTTGCTAGAAGCATACTTCCCCAGATAACTGTATGGTGCCAACTTATGTCAAGACCAATTATGTGTAAGGCAGGCCAAAATTCCTTATATTTTTTATTTGGATAGTCGACTGTAGTAAGATAATTGAGCAAAGCCTCACTCCAAATTGCAGTTATAAGTCTTTCATCTAATGGGAAAGGAATTCCCCATCTAACTTTTTCCCTAGTTAGGCTTAAATCTCTAACCGGTTCTTTTAATCGATTAAGTATCTCATTTTTTCTTTGAACTGGTTGAATAAAATCGGGGGTTTTTTTAATATAAATAATCAATTTTTTTTGAAATTTACTCATTTTAAAGAAATAAGATTCTTCTTCCAAAAGTTCAGTAAGTCTATTGTGGGTTGGACAATTTTTTCCATTTAACAATTCTTCTTTAGAAAAATAAGTTTCGCAATCAGAACAATAATATCCAGAATAAATTCCCTTGTAGATGTAACCTTTTTTATATAAATCTTTAATAAATTTCACAACAACTTTTTTATGTCTTTGTTCAGTTGTTTTTATGAAATCATCATATGAAATCTTATACTCATCACATAATTTAATAAAGAAAGATTCCATTTCCTTTACAAATTTATCAGGACTTTTCCCAGATCCCTTTGCATATTTTTCAATCTTACTTCCATGACAATCCAAACCAGTAGAAAAATGGACTTTATTTCCCTTTAATCTATGCCATCTAGCTAAAACGTCTGAAGCTACCTTTTCATATAGATGCCCAACGTGAGGTAAACTCGAAGGATAGTCTATAGCAGTACTTATTTGAAAATAATTTTTATTTACCATATTTTTCGTCCCTATCTAAGATGTTAGTTTCAGCTAACATTAAATTATGGATTTTATCCTCATGTTTTAGATAGGGTTTAATAAGGGTTATCAGTTTTAATAAAGTATCTTTTTTTGTTATCATAAGCCCATAATAGTCATGATTGCAGTAATATTTTTCAAATATTTTTCTGCCCCTACGATAAGATATAGATAACTTATTACATGGAAGATTATACCTAATCAGTTGGTTTCTAATTCTGTTTAATAATTCTGAATCATAATTACCAAGACTATAAAATGCTAATTTCCTTTTGCCTATCCCAATACTACCTTCAGCATCTGTAAATCCAGAGAAGAAAGAAAAAAATGTTTCCTTATTTTTAAATACCCAACCAGGTACACTTTTATTTAATAAGAAAGAGAATGATAAATTAGCATGAACCTGAATTTGAAATTTACCATTCTTGTTAGGTCTACTAGTCCAAACATGTGCATAAGGCTCAAACAATTTTTTAATTAATTTGATCTGTGATAATTTCGTACTACCACAATCTATTTGTAAAGTATTACCATTTTCCCAATTCTTTCTAACTCTAAGGTCACCAATTCTGAATCCAATTAAATAAGCTTTTTTTAAAGCATTTCCATCAAAATCTTTTCGCGGGTATTTTATATGTGATTCAGCTCTATTCATTATAATTCCATATTTTTTTAAATGTCTATGGACTGTACTTCTTGAAAAGCCATACCTTTTTTCTATTTCCCAAGTTGATAATCTTTCCTTAACATATAATCTCTCTAATAATCTCTTAGACGGAATATTAAAGTAACATGAACTGTTTGAGTCTCTTCTTTTGATATCATATTGCTTAAGTTTCTTCCATACACTCGCTTGACAACACCCAAATTTTTGAGCTATATCATAAGATGTCAATTTTTTGTTTAAGTATAACCTCTTAAGTTCGGATTTAGAAATTTCAACCATTTTACCTTTCGAGAACTTGTTTAAAATCTTATGTTTTCCAAGTTTATTTACAATCGTGTTAAACTTATAATTATATTTTTTAGCAATTTCTTCTGGTGTTAATTTTTCATCTATAAATAACCTATATAATTCTTCTTTAGAAATTTTCCCCTTTTTACCAGAAAATAGCTTCATAGATTGTGAAGGCGTCCTGGTTTTTATATCATATTTACGTAACCAATAAGCAATTGTGTTTTTGCTACAACTAAAATATTTCGCAAGTTGAATATAAGAGAATTTTTCTTTTTCATAGAGTACCTCTAATTTTTCTTTAGAAATTTTATCACCTTTAATCATAGAATAATTAACTAAAGCGACTATATAAACTTTACTATCGTTAGTGTATTTTACATTTTTAAAATCTTTTGAAAATGCGCTAGCGGGGAATTGAACCCCGATCTTAGCCTTGGGAAGGCCACGTTGTGCCATTCAACTACTAACGCAATGGGCCCGAGGAGATTCGAACTCCTGACCTCAATCCTGTGAAGATTGCGTCATAACCATTGTCCGTATTACCTCTAGACCACGAGCCCTTTATAATTTTTACAGAATTCTCCTTTTATAAAAATAACCTCGAACTTATTTTTAAGATAGCCCTGGGAGGATTCGAACCTCCGCCAACGGATCCAGAGTCCGTTATCCCTGGTCCTCTTACGAGATTGACCGCTAGACGACAGGGCTATATTATAAGAAATAAAAGTTTTCAACTTAAAAATCTACCTAATCTTTATATATCTCTTTGTCATTATTTATTTTTATGAAGATAGGAACATGCAAAGCTGAATCTGGAAAAATAACACGCGGGAATTTAACTGTAGCAGTTCATCATGGTAAAGAGTTGAAAATCCCGGTATTAATTGCAAAAGGAGAAGAAGGAAAAACAATTTTCATTTCAGCAGGAATACACGGAGATGAAATTAACGGGATAGAAGTCATAAAAAATTTCATGCAAGAAATAAATCCGGAAAAGTTGCAAGGCACAATTGTTTTTCTTCCAATACTAAACCCTTGGGGCTTCAAGGAAAAATCACGCTATATTCCATTCGATAACAAAGACCTTAATCGCTGCTTCAATAGGAAAGGAAAATCAGCCTCTTATAAGATAGCAAGAACTTTGATGAAGGATGTAATAAGCAAATGCGATTTTGGAATTGATCTGCATGACGGAAGAACAAATCTCCTCTTGCCACATACTCGCATCTTTAAGAAAGACAAATGTAGTTATCTCAAGGAACTAAGCCACGCATTCGGCTCTGAAATAATTCTGCAGAGGGAAGGAGAAAGAGGGATGATGTCAGTAGAATCATTTAATGTTTACAAAATCCCAGTATTAACTGTCGAAGTTGGAGGAGCTTTAGTTTTAAGGGAAGATTTCACAACTCAAGTTTTAAATGGATTAAAAAATATATTAATTTACGGCAGGTTATTAAATGGTGTTTTAGATCTTCCAGTAAGGCAATTTTTCATGGATGAAAGGCTAGGATATCTTTCTCCAATACAAGGAATTCTGCATATAGAAGTTGAGCTAGGGGACGCCGTAAATAAAGGACAGCTAATAGCAAGAATTCATAATCCTATAAGCGACGAAGAAATAAGAATAAAATCAAAGAATCCAGGCGTTGTGTTTTCTGTTCGTAGAGATGCAATCATAAACAAAGGCGAATCAATATTATCAATCCTCCATTTCAAGCTGGAAAGAAGGAAGAAAGAATTAGTGCCAATGCAGGCAATGATGTTGATGAACAGGACAAAGCCGGAAGAAATAATAACAAGGCCGACGATATTATTGGATAACATTCTGTCTCTGCTTGGTCTGTCATACAAAGTTGTGGGGGAGAGCTTGAAAGAATCGCTAAAGAAACTGGATGAATATTTTAAATTAACAAAACACAAGCATTAATTTTAAATATTCAAGTAAATTACTATTTTCATGAAAAAGATAACAATTGCAATTATTTTATTTTTATTAGTTGGTGCATTTATGATAATCAAGCAAAACAATCTCGATCTGAAAGAAGATTCAAAAGACAGGATTTCATTCGCAAAGAAATTTTCAGGATGGCTGTTTAATATAGGAAAAAATATTAAGGATCTGACAGGAGAGGCTACAAAGCAAGAGTGGCTTCCAAAAGAGAACTATGACAATGATACAATAAAGTAATCAAATATATTCTTGTCATCAGAAAACCTTATATACCATTTATATAACAGGTTATACTATGAAAAAAACGATAATTCCATTAGCATTGCCGCAAGGATTAGCAGAAGAAGTTGATTATTTAGTGGAAAATGGAGAGTTTAATAGCAGGAATGAGGCTTTAAAGTTCGGGGCAAGACTGGTCGTGCTTATGATGAGAAGAAGTCATGAAAGAGCAGAAGATTATGCTTACAGTGAGATAAAAGAAGGAGTGTTAAGAGGAAGAAGAGCAAATGTATCTTGACACCGATATTCTTCTTGCATTAATAAAAAAAGAAGACTGGCTTAAGGAATATATTGATATTAAAAAACTAAAAAACCCGGTAACCTCTGTCTTAAATATCATTGAAGCAAGAATTGTTTTATATCGAGAGTATTCAAGGCAGGAAGCAGTCTATGCATTAGGAAAAATAAAAGAGCTTAGGATAAAAATTATCTCTATTGACTCGAAAACAGTTGAAAAGAGCCAAGATCTAATCGAGAGATATCCAAGGCTAAATATGTTTGATGCAGTACATGCTGCTTGTGTCATAATAAATAAAGAAGAGTTTATCAGCACAGATACAATATTTGATGACATTGATAAAATTATCAAAATAGATCCAAGAAGGAGAGGGACACCATAGAATAATCCATGCGCAACCTTTTTAAGATATATCCTTCTCTATTTATTGATGTTTAGCCTTAAAAGACTGTTAGGATTTGAATCCAAAGAACCTCTACCAGAAATAAAGATAGAAGCACCATCTCCAAAAAAAGATATAGAAAAGGCAAAGAGGGAGATCTACAATCAAATAGGAATCATATTAGATGAAAATAGAATATATGCATCATATCCTGAAGACCAAGTATACCCAAGGCTTAAAAGAAGTCTCATGATGATTAGTGGGATTATAGATAAAAATAAAGAGAGGATAACAATTAGCAAAAGAGAGCTTGAAATATTAGAAAAGAGAATCTCCGACTGCAGAAAAGAGCGAAACCTCTCCGCAGATACTTACATATTATTAAAATTTATATATGAAAATAAGTATGGGCATCCGTCTATCCTAAATAGGAGGATAGCAAGCAGGATATTATGGCTTTATGATATGGAGATAAGGTAACAAATAATCGTATCTTTTACATAATCTATTTAATTCTTTGACAAAATTTATAAATGTACTTTTTCTTTGATTAACCAAAATGACGAAGAAATTAAGATGTAATAAACTCGGAAAGGTAGATGAAAACTATAAACATGAACCAAGGAATATTCTGTATAGTGGTTTAATCAATCATCCATCGCTTGTATTAAAAATGTACTCTATGTTTAAAGAGGCCATAACTCAGGGCAACGTAGATGAGGCAAGAACTTTTATGCAGGACAGAATTGATAGCGGGGAGATAGAACCATTATTAGGGATGGGGTTTGCGATTCTCTCTGAGGATATGTTAAATGTTGCTAGATGGGATGCAAAATATCCTATTGTTCTAAGAAATGAGATTTATGGATATGAACAAAGCCATAAAGACTTTAAGTATTTTAGTGAAGCCACACTTTTAGATCCGCGGGAGGTTGGATCTTTTTGTGCATGGGAACTAGGCATAGTTAATCATGAAAAAAAGGCTTGGTTAAAATATCTAGTTTCTCAAAGAAAAGAATCGGATAAAGAAAGATATTTGGAAGATTTGATCATTGGAAGATTTTCCCCCATTGGAAATCTAATTAAATTCTAATAACTTTTATAAATCCATATTTCTAAATAAATTTCATGTTATTGAAAGAGCCAGCTTCAATGGAAGAATGTATTTATTTCACAAACAGGACTATTGGAAACGGCAAAATAAAAGCGTGGGTTTTCAGAGAGAAGTGTCCAAAATGCGGCAAAGGATTAATGGGGAAGCCAAGAGATGAAAAGACAGGAAAGCCAAAAATTAGAGCAGATGAATATACCTGTCCAGAATGCCATAACAAAATTGAGAAGCAAAAATATGAAGACACATTAACAGCGAATATAAAATATACTTGCCCACATTGCAGTCATCAAGGAGAAGCACAGCAGTCTTTCAAGAGGAAAAAAATTCAAAGAATCAACGAAGAGACGGGGAAAAAAGAAACAATAGATACAATTCGTTTTCAATGTGAAAAGTGCAAAAATAATATTGACATAACAAAAAAGATGAAATAAGGATTTAAACTTTTCTCATTCTATAAATCTCATGAAGAGATCATTTTGGAAATATCAGCTAAAGTATTGGCTTCCAGTTTATATTTATTTAATTCTGATTTTTTATTTCTCATCGCAGCCAGTAATTCCAGCAAGTGCATTGCTGGCAGAGAAATTTTACATAAGACCTTATCTCCAGCATATTTTGATTTACACAGGTTTAGCGTTGACAATCAGCAGAGCTTCAAATTATTCAAAAAACAATTCAAATTTTTTAGTAGT
>CAYJRS010000027.1:0-11170 GCA_964372845.1 Candidatus Woesearchaeota archaeon
GAAAAAGGATTATAACCATAAGCATCCCACAATGCTGGATTATACTCTGCATCAATACGTCTTGGAGTCAAACCAAGTTTAAAAATTTTATTTGCATTATGGAAAATAAGTTTTTCTAATAAGTATTCATCAATGCCTTCTTTCCTTAATAACTCAATACCTTTAGGCCAAAAAGGAAGAGCAGGAATCCCAGATGGAGGTTCATTAGAATCTTTTCTCTCTAAAGGATGAGGAGCATGATCTGTACCAATAACATCAAATTTTCCTGCGAGCACATATTCTAAAAGTTTTTCCTGAGTTTTTCTTGAGCGTATAGGAGGATTCATTTTTACTCTATTTCCATGAATCTCATAATCATCATCAGAATTTAAGAACATATGGTGAAATGTAATCTCTTTAATTACTTCAAATGGCAATTTTGCTTTTTCTCTTTCAATATATTCGATAGTTTGAACTCCCGATACATGGGCGATATAAAATATACCCTGAAATTTCATATCTCTGGCATTTCTTATTTGATTTTCGACTTGAACTAATTCTGAAATTGGGTTTTGTCTATTTGAATGAGACTCTGGTTTTAAATGGTCAAAAGAACCGATAAAATATTTCTCATCTTCAAAATGACCTATTGAAACCCCTCTATAGTTCATCTTTCCTTTCAGCTCCCAAATTTTTCTCTGGAAATCAGAATCCAAAATTCCCATATTGCCTGTTGAATGAACATAGAATGTCTTATCTGAGATTAAACCATTTTTTCTTTCCATGACAGATTCCAGAGCAGATCTGACTTGTTCTAAATTATTTGTTAAACCGATATGAATACCGTGTATAATATCGAAAGGATAAGTATAAATAGAAGCTTGAAACAATCTTTTTTCAATTGCTTCTGTGTTAGTCAGCCATGGTGTAGGATTTGGTTGCTCTAACATTGCTGCTAAACCGACATTTTGTGCATCTCTAAATCCTAAATCAAGAAAATTATGATTTGGATATTCTGTTCCTCGCAAATGAACATGAGGGTCTATCGGTCGGATGTATGAAATCATAAATCTACG
Organism: Candidatus Woesearchaeota archaeon; assembly: GCA_964372845.1. GTDB lineage: Archaea > Nanobdellota > Nanobdellia > SCGC-AAA011-G17 > ARS1403 > JACPIN01. The sequence goes on from CAYJRS010000027.1 coordinate 1,056, forward strand.
AGAAATAAACAAGTTTAAAAATAATTCTCTTGTCTAAAATATATCATACCCTATGATAAAGTTTATTAATAAATAATTGCCATTTAGTTTATGCAACACCTTAGAAATGTTTTCGATATTTTTTATGATACAATAAAACCGATTATTTTCAAAGCAACTGAAAAAGATCCTCAGATAGCACATGAGTTGTTCACTTATTTCTGTAAGGCTCTTCACACAAGCCATCTAGAAAAAATAGTTCTAGACAATGAAGATAATCATCTTAAACCTCCTTTTGAATTATCTAATGCTGCAGGCTTCAACAAGAACGCAGATATACCTCCAAAGGTTCTAAAATATCTAGGATTTGATAGAGTTGTTTTCGGCACCATAACGTATGACAAATGGGACGGCAATCCTCGCCCAACAATCCGCAGATACGTTGAAACAGAGTCGATGGTTAATTGGATGGGACTGCCAGGAGACGGAGCACAAGTCATTACAGAAAGAATCGCAGGCTATGGAGATCACAAAGTTCCAATAACAATTAATTTCATGTCAACACCTAAAAAACAAGGCGATGAATTATTAAGAGATTTAGAAGGAACAATATTGACTACAAGAGACCTTCCATATGTTGACAGGTTCGAACTAAACATTTCTTGTCCAAATACTCATAGTGGAAGTGGCAAAATTGACACTAGAAAAGAAAATCTCAGAATGTTAGATTCAATGATGAAAGTGACAGATGCAAATATATATCCTCATCAAAATATTTATCTGAAGGTTTCACCGGATTCTACACGAGCTGATGTTGATGATACAATCAGTATAGCAAAAAACCATAGAGTAAAGGGAGTTGTAACTACAAATACTACTACAAGACATGATAGAAGATATATTTCAGCTTCACCTGAAGTTGATGGAAAACAAGTAGGGGGAGGAAGTGGAAACGCAGTTTACGAAGATTCTCTAAATGTCCAAAAAATGTATGAAACTAAAATCAATGAACTGGATTTAGATTGGAAAATTATAGCATGTGGTGGTAATAATTCATTGCAAAGGATTAATAAAAGATTAGAGCAGAAGGCAGTTGGTATTCAAATTTATACTCCTTTAATATTCTCAGGAACAAAATTATTAAGAGAATTAAGAAATTATAAAGATTAAACAACCTCGCTAACACCATTTTTCTTCTCAAATCTCAGGACATTGTCAACAAAGCTCTCAATCTTATCTTCGTGGCTGACAATAATTATCTGTTTCATATTCAGCTCATCCAAAACAAGCCTTACTCTATCAAGCTGCTCAGTGCTAAACCCGTCAGTAGGCTCATCCAATATCAGCAAATCTCTGGTTTTAATCTCGCCGACTAAATTATTCAATACTTGATTCAAACTCAATCTATAAGCCAATGCTACGGCAGTTTTCTCTCCACCGCTTAAATCAAGATACTCCATCTCAAAGCCATCTTGCACAATAACAGGAGTAAATTCATCATCGAGCTCAACTTTTAAATTCTCATTTCCGATTATGATGTCAAACCATTTCTTAAACAAGTCCTCAAATTCATAATGCAGCTTGTTCATCACATTCTTCTCAATAGTTCCCATCAAGCTAATAAAATGCTTGTCGAGCCAGGTTTCAATATTTTTTAAAGTCGCCAGTTTATTTTCAACAATATAGAATTTTATTATCTCCTCATCAAGTTTTTTTATTATCTCATTTGTGAATTTTATTTTTTCATCTATAGCGGATTTCCTGAGCTCAACATCCCTTTCTTTTCTGGAGGTCTCAGAAAATTCAAGTTTAGCTTTTCTATATTTATCATCTAATCCAGAAAAGTATCCGGCCTCTTTCGCCAGTTTTTCTTTCTCAATTAGAGCTTTAGAAATATCTGTGTCAAGCTCTATTAATCTATCTTCAATATCTTTAACGTCCTTAATCTTTCTCAAAGAAAGCTCATATCTAATTTTCCTAGCCTCTATTTCATTAAGCAATTTTCTAAAATTCTCAGCAGTTTCTTTATTCTTAGTCAGCAAAGAGTGATATTCGTCCTCAGTTTTATTCAGTACATCTAACTCAGTTTTAATTTTCAGTATAGTATCCTCCTGCTCTCTAAATATTCTCTCTTTGTATTCTTGCTTAACTGGCTGATAGCAAGTAGGGCATTCTTCCAGATGGCTGATTTTATTTTTAATCTCCAAAGAGTTGTTGATCTTAGAATTGCATGCACTTATATTTCTCAGAACATCTCGCAATTTATTTTCAATGTCTGTAATGCCGGATTTGAAAATTTCAATCTTCCCCTGGATATCTTTTTTTAGAGATTCAAAGTCTTCTTCTTTCACATCTGTTATATCCCTCTTCAACAAAGTTAATCTTTCTTGATTTCTCTTCTTGTCACTTAAAGCATGCTCATAATCTCTCTCGACTAAAGACAACTTATTTCTCAATGCATTCAGCTTGTTCATCTCCTCTTCATATCTGGAAACATTCCCCATCACTTCAGAAGTTTTTGTTTTAGCTTTATCAAGCTCGTTTTTAACAGCAAGAAGCTCTTTCTCAATTTCAGCAAGCATTCTTGTTTTTTCTTCTTTCTCAGTAAATTTTCTATTCTTGTCTTTTAATTTTTCTTCATAAACCCTTATCTCGGATCTTAGATACCTCAAGAATATTGTGCAGTTTTCCTGAACTCTCTTGTATTTGTCAATGTCAAAAATTTTTCTAAGAACATGCTGCCTGTCATCTTTGCTTTCAATCAAAATTCTTTTCATCTCTTCCTGGGGGGTATAGACAGTATATTTATATAACAAGCCCTTGCTCCTTGTTAAATAATCTTTGGGATAATTCAGCAAATCCAAAATCTTCGCTTTGAGCTCAGTTGCAGTTCCTTCCTCTTTCCTTCCGTCGACAATTATGTATCCGGCATCTTGCTTCACACTTTTATCTGTCCTCTTCAAATTTCTTCTTACAAGAACATGTCTGCCATCGATTTCAAAATCCAGCTCAACGCTTCCGAAGGTCTTTCCGTTTCTCAGCAATGCATTTCCGCTCCCTTTTTCCGACCCAAACAAAGCAAATTCAGCTGCGAGCAAAACAGTGCTCTTCCCGCTTCCGATATCACCACTAAGCAAAACAGAGCCTTCAGGAAAATTAATCTCTTCAGCAAGATAACTCCTTATGTTTTCCAATCTTATTTTATTTATTATCATAGCAGTTCATATAAAGTTTTTATTTTTCTTTTTGGTTCGACATAAGTTTCATGCTCCCCCCTATCTAATAGAATTCCTAGAATCTTTGCCCTTTGAGCAGCCACCATATCAGAATCAGAATCTCCGACAAAGACTGCTTCATCAATTCCAAGATTTCTCATGCATAATAGTAATCCATCTGGCTCAGGTTTATCTTTAACATTCGGTAGTTCATGAGTCATTATAATTTGAGAGAAATAACCATTGCCTAAAAAGTGATTAAGCTGAGGAGATGCAATATAAGCTGGAGCATCAGTAACAATCCCCAAAGGAATGTTTCTTTTAACCAGTTCATCTAAAACAGATGTAACATCATCATATAATTTTTTAAATTGTTTTGCATAATTAAAATCAGAAGCACGTCTTCTAAATAAAACAATAAAGTCTTCAAATCTTACCTTAAATTCTGTTTCTATTAATTCTCTTCTAGAAACTTTTCTATCTCCCCACCAAAACCTATGAACCTTCTCAGGATGATATTCTCCATAATCTAATTCTTGTATAACTTGCTTGACTATTTCATCCACATAATCCAAAGATGTATGTATTAAAGTCCCATCAACATCGAATATAATTCCTTTAGTCATTTTCCAATCTCAGCGCTTTCAAGGCTGCATCAACAACTCTCGCTTCAAAAGTAGCATTCGTCTCTCCATCCAATTTCTCCAAAGAAAAAAACTCAATTAATTCTTCAGTCAGCTTCTGTTCATCATCGATTTTGAACTGACCAAGATGCTCTTTAATAAGTTCTTTCTCAATGTCTTTAACTTCTCCCTGCAGTTTAACTTCTTCAAATTCTTTCACTTTCAGCTTGTTAGTGTTTTTCATTACATAGAAGGCGCCCTTATCCTCGATTTGCTTTGCATATTCTCTAACTTTAACATCACTTATCTTCCCGGTTTTCAGCTCACCACTAATTCTCAAAGTAACTATCTTTCCAGAAAATTCATTATCTTCAACAGTTTTTTCTATTTTTGAGTTAATTTCACTGGGGCTGGATCCAAAAACAGAAAGGCTCAAAACACCGTTTCCAAATTCCAGAAATTTTCTCTCAACATTCAATTTATCATCGACAATGCAGAAGCTTCCTTTTTTCAATTCCTCAATTTCCTTGAAATTATTTGGAAATAAAGGTCCAGGATAAACTATTTTTCCGTAGTTTTCCTTAACAGTATCAAACAAATAGTGCACATGACCCCCAGCATAATAAGAAAAATTCTTTGGCAGATCTATATAACTTGTGCATTCAACATCTTTTAAATCATCTGGTTTGAATTCCTCCAATGCTGTATGAAACATGAAAATCTTAAATCCATCTTCATCTTCTAAGTGTTTTCTCTCCAGTCTTTTGTAATCTTCTTTCTCTAATCCTCCTCTTCTTCCTAGCATTCCGCTTATCTTCACTCCTGTTTTATCCTCGATAATCTGCAGTTTCTCATCTTCAAATTTGCAGGCATTGATGCACAAGTCAGCGCTCTCTAAAATATTCAAGGCAGTCTTGCCGGTAACAGAATAATCATGGCTTCCAGATATAACATAAACATTAACATCGTCCTCTTTTAGTCTTGCTAATTGCTTGGCAACTTCATTTATTACATCATACCCTGGCATGGCAACATCAAACAAGTCTCCAGAAATCAAAACAAACCCAACATTTTCATCTAAGCAAATATCAACAGCTTTTTTAAAATGCTCAATGCTGAGCTTATTTAATTTCTCTTCTCTCCAGCCACCAACATGGCAGTCCGCTAAATGCGCAAATTTCATAATAATTACAATTGCAAAAAGTTAATAAGGATTTATACTCTAAAGAAAGGAAAATAAAAGAACCCCAAGAAGAACAAGAATCCCAATGACTAACAAAATCCAGCCAAATTTTGAAACAATATTTTCAGTAGACTTTCTCATAGCACAAAAGTAAAATTTCCTCCCTTATTTATTTTACTATTTTTATCAGATACCTTCATCATTTAAAACTAAACACTCTCAGCAAATCCTGAATCAAGTTATCTTTCTTTTTCGTCGGAGGCGTCATATAATCATCAATTTTCTTTCCAAGAATCTTCGCTGCTAATTCTCTATATGCAATGCTTGCTTCGCTCTCAGGATATTTATCTAGTAATGGTTTTCCTTTGATGTTTGCTTTCCTAACATTCTTGTCTTCAGGAATAATTCCAATAATAGGATATTCAAGTAAATTCTCAATGTCCTTAACTCTCATATCAATTCCATCATTCCTAAATCTAGTTAAGACAACTCCAAGTATCTGCTTTCTCATCTTCTTGACAACCTGAACAGTTTTTAAAGCGTCAGTAACAGCAGCCATTTCTGGATTTGTAATTATCAATGCTTTATCGCTTGCGTCCAACGCACTTATAGCTTCTTTTCCCAGTCCAGCAGCCCCGTCGACTACAAGGTAATCAAACAAGCCTTCGACGTCAGCAATCACAGTCTTCAATTTCTCAATCTTGAGATGATTCAGTTTATTTACCCCCAAGTCTCCAGGAATTACTTTCAATCCAGAAGGATGATGATAAACAGCGTTTTTCAAATTTTTTCTGTTATCATTTAAAACATGATGTATTGTATTCGAAACACTAGGCACTCCGAGATAAATCCCGATATTAGGCGTAGTTAAGTTAGCATCCAGCACAGCAGTATTCTTCCCAAATTGGTGCAGTGCTAATCCAAGATTTATCGCAGAAGTAGATTTTCCAACGCCCCCTTTTCCAGATATACAGCAGATCACTTTAGTCATCTCATCATCGCCTCAATTCCATCAATCTGATCGCAGACTTTGCTATAGTATTGTTTAAGCACATCAATCCCGATCTCGTCGATAACCTGCCCGTTCTTTTCCTGTGCAATCAGCCTTACGTTTTTCCTGAACTCCTCTTTTTTAATGTGTTCTGTTTTCATTATCCTATTCAAATAATCATGAAAGTCAAGGAATTTATTAACAGTGTCATCTCTTTTAAGTTTATCGCGAATCAATTCGACTTTTATTTTATAAGGCTTGGAAAAATCAACTTTCTTTAATTTTTTTTTCTTCTCAAGCCATTCAAGCAGTGCATCTATAGTCATTTGCTGTGCAGATATTAATCTAGCTATAACGCTTTCGATTACGTCGACGGTTCTGGTGTATTTCAAAGACACATAAATTAGATGATCCGCCCTCTTCAGTTCTTCCCTTGCATTAATGCTTTCTTCTTCGATCATTTTATCGCTCTTTCCACTTTTAACAAGAAATTCTTCGTACTTGATAAATATTTCTTTATTTCTTCAATGGAAATTGTTTTCATCCTGTAGTTTTCAGAGCAGATTATAAATTTCCCGCTTCTCGTAAATTCCATGCTTGCATTCTTCCTCTCATCTACAAGTTCTTTAATTTCGGCAATGAAGTCAGCCTCCTCCTTTAAAAATCCCCTTGTTCCGATTACTCTTTTCCTGAAGACATCAAGCCTTAAATCAAAATTATTTGCCAGGGGTAAAATCCTTCTATAGTGCCTTTCATATTCCAGGACCGCATCCATGCTACTAACCAAACAGAGATGAATATTATCTAAAATAGTGATAATGAGTTTAACATCCTTGATAACAGGCAGTGTAACATAAACCAAATGGTCAGCAGTTTTAAAATAGTCAGCAGCCTTCTTGAAACGGTTTTGATACAGCTCCATAATCAATTATACGATATAGAGCTTTTTAAACATTATCATGCTTTAACTCTAAAATTGTTTTCGCTATATCCCCTTTATTTTTCTCCAAAATTTTTCTCGCTTCTTTTTCGCTGCACCCAGTCTGATCGACTACAAGTCTCACGTCGTCGTCGTTAAATTTCTCAATTTTTCTTTCTTCAATATCTCCAGTTATCTGCAAGCTTTCCTGCCCCATCATATTAACTTTCTGCACATTTGGGTTTCTAATAATTAATTCTTTATCACTGCATTTAATAACAACTTCTTCAGCATCTATCTCTTCTTGTTTAACTCCAAGCTGCTTCATTACCTTCTCCATCTGCTTGGGATTAATTTTCGGAAACATTTTAAATCAAGTTAGCTAAACTGTATAAACAAATAAAACACAATTACGATTACAACAAAAGCTATAAAATAAGTCTTATTTATCTCTATCTTGCTTTTATAATCATCGAAATACCTAACAAGCCCACCAATCCCACTCGGCAATCTTATTTTTTCATCAGCCATTTTACCTTCCCTTACTTAACCCTCCTTCTATTTTAGCGATTCTTTCTCCTAAAACATAAAACTTCTCATTAACTTTATCAAACTTATCATTTAATAGGCTAATCAAGCTTTTATAATTATTTTCTATTTTATCATTCAAGCCTTTAAACATTCCAAAAACAAAAATGTAAACAGGAAAAATAAAAGTTACTGCAATATACTCGATAGTAGGGGAATTACCAAGTAAATACCAAATAAATGTGGCAACAGCCAAAATCATTGAAATAAATATTAGTATATTAATTTTTTTAATCATTTTATACCTTAATAAATGAAGCAATCAAATATAGTAACATTAACATGGCCATAAATAATAACCCAAATTCTATGAAATCAAATTCCTTTATTTCTTTAATAAATGCAAACATTTTTCTATTTGTAGGCAACAGTAAGCCGCATTCTGTTACCCTTTGAGATTTTTCCGTGAAGGCTTTTTCCCAAAAAGGGTTCTGACATTCGACTTTGCGTCAAGAGACTTGCACAAGCCGGGGCTCACCGTTTCATCGCATCTCTCTGATATATTCAGTTTGTTCTCATCCCCATCGCTGGAGACTTCATTAACATCATCACACCAAAGAGCCGTGTCGTTTCTGTGTGGTTGCCTTCCATTTCTGGAACTCAATTAAGAGCAGCCTTTTTTATGTGTGCGGACTTTCCTCAGCGAAACACAAAAAACCCCTTGTAACAGGAAGTTTCATGATGGTGTTTCTCCGATTGTCAGATCCGTTACCTACAAGCTTTTATCAGAATCAGAGCTTTATAAAACTAACGAAACAAACAAGGATTGTGTTATCCCGAAATTATTTCATAACGATAATTTATTCAGGATAGCACATAAATTCAATAAAAAGGTTTAAAAAGATATTATCTTTTATTCATAACATGAAAAACAAATATTTTATGGATATTGTAATCAATAAAGAAAAGTTAAGTGATGGTAGCCCAATATTTGTAGCCCATTGCCCTAGCTTAGGCATTGCCTCTCAAGGAGAAGATATAGATGAAGCTATGAAAAATATTAGGGAAGCTATTGAGATTTATCTAGAAGAACAGCCTGAAAAATATAATGAACTTGTCAATCATGAGCTTCCTTTATTTTCAGTTATAGAGGTAACCAAAAGTGCCAAAATTGCCAATAGTCTCGGGTAAAGAAGTAATAAAGGCTCTTTCTAAGATTGGCTTTGAGCATATAAGGACTAAGGGAAGTCATGCTATTTTGAATAAACAAACAGATAAAGGAAAAATAACAATTCCAGTTCCCTTACATAAAGAGCTTGCTAAAGGAACTTTGAAAAGCATTATGAAGCAGGCGGATTTAAATTTAGAAAAACTTCTTGAGTTGATTTAGATCCTAATTTTCGAGGCGCATGCCCCGAGCGAAACATGCAAATATAGCGCATAAAATAATTTTACTTACTTTATCTCTAACAAACCCAACAAGGGGGTAGCATCCCAAAACTATTTTATAAGGCTGATTTAACAAAAATGATTTCATGTTATTAAAAAAATTTACTTACCATTAAATATCCTTAGTAATTCTTCTATCGTCCAGAATTTTTTATCAACCTCAAAAAAAGACCTATAACCTGTTAGAAATTCTAAATCTCCTTCTATTCTTACCCCCCTAACCTCATTAGGAACAAAAATAAGATAATCGCGATTACTAATGTCTTCATTAATGTCGGGGGAAGAATAAATTTTTCCATCATAAAAAACACCATAGGTTGTTCTTTCAAAAAGTCCCATTCTCGGTGCCCCATTTTCAGAATACAATATTCTTCTACTACAATCATAAGATTCATCAAGGTTTAATGTTTCAAAAAGGTCTGGAAGAACAATGTGACAAATTGCTTTATCAGATCTAACCGGATGTAAGGTTACAGTAATTATATCCCCATCATTAAACCCAATATGGCAAAAACTACAGCTTTTCATAATATTTAAATTAAATTTTACTTTAAAAATTAATCTGTTATTAAGAATATATTTCTAGGATTTAGCTTCTGAAACTAACGAAACAAATCAAGAAAACCAGTCATGAGTCTTTTAAAAATCCCATTATATTCAGACTTAACAGGCTTCTTATCGACAGAAGTTTCATTCACTATAATTTTAATGTTTTCATCAGAAATATTTTCATCATAATCTTTAATTTCTTCAGTTAGCAATGTTAGTGTCGAATTTTTGGCAATAAAGCATTCAGAATTATCGCTAACAACACAGTCGTCGCAGTCAGCATCGAGTGTAAGCTTAACACCATCATCCCTAAAGCTCTTGATTTCAAAGTAAACCCATCCAACTCTTTTCTCATCAGAAATGATTGCCCTTTCATTATCAACGCAGACAAGAACTTTATCTCTCTTTTTATTAAAATCAATCATTGTAATGTTAACATCCTCAAATACATAGCTGTCACCTCTGTCAAGAATCAGAGTCTTAGTCCTAGCAGAGCTGAAAGGCGCTAAAAGCACTAAAGAAAGAAAAATAAATGCAATAACCCAAATTTTCATAGATATATAACTAAAGAAAAAATTTAAATGCTTATTCACTAACTGCCAACTATGAAAAACCTCCTTACAATGGGCATTATTCTTATATTTCTAGGAATTATTCTAATAGTCATTTCATCATTGCA
>CAYJRS010000028.1:0-10981 GCA_964372845.1 Candidatus Woesearchaeota archaeon
CTTTATAAATTTTTTATTCTTTTTTTCCTTTTATGGAAATAATTGCAGATTTACAAATTCATTCTTCTTTTTCAAGAGCCACTAGTAAGAATATAACGTTTCAGAGTTTAGAAAGATTTGCAAGAATCAAAGGTTTAAACTTACTTGGAACTGGAGATTTTCAACACCCCAAACAATTTGAAGCTATTAGTAAAGAATTAGAGGAAGATGAAGGTGGGATTTTGTGGAGTAAAACAAAATTTCCATTTCTATGGCAGACAGAGATAAGTTTAATTTATACTCAAAATGGAAAAGGGCAAAGAATACATCATTTAATCTTTTCTCCAAATAAGGAGATTGCTAAACAGATTATTGGGGCTTTAAGCAAAAAGGGAAGATTAGATTATGATGGAAGGCCGATATTTGGGTTTAACAGCGTAGAATTAGTTGATATGATGAGGGAAATAAGTGAGGATATTGAGATAATACCTGCTCATGCATGGACCAGTCATTTTTCTTTAATGGGAGAATATAATCAACTGACAAAAGTCGAAGATTGTTTTAAGGATAATACAAAATATATTCATGCATTGGAAACTGGAATGTCTAGTAATCCTGCGGATAATTGGCGCTTGAGTGTTTTAGATAAGTTTCAGTTAGTTAGCTTTAGTGATGCTCACAGCATGTGGCCTTACCGCCTTGGAAGAGAAGCTACAGTTTTTGATTTTAAAGAATTAAGTTACAATAATTTTCTAAAAGCAATTAGAACTGGAGAAGATCTAAAAAGTACAATCGAGACTCCAACATTTTATGGGAAATATCATTTTTCAGGACATAGAACTTGTGATGTTGTTGTTTCTCCTGAAGAATCTAAGAAACTAAATAGAACTTGTCCTAAGTGTGGCCAGAAATTAACCATAGGTGTTGCAGACAGGATAGAACAATTAGCAGATAGGTCTGAAGGTTATAAAAGAGAAGACATTAAACCCTTTGTTTCGCTTGTACCATTGCATGAACTTATCTCTGTTGTTTACAATATAAAGCAATTAAACAGCAGAAAAGTTTGGAATATTTATGATTCTTTAATTAAAAACTTTGGAAATGAATTCAATGTTTTATTGAATGCTTCTGAAAATGAATTGAGAAAAGTTGTTCATGAAAAACTAATTAGGATAATCCTATCAAACAGAGAAGGAAAATTAAAAATTAAACCTGGATACGACGGTGTTTACGGTACAATCGAATTAGACGAGAAAGATAAAGTAAAAACGCAGAAAAGCCTCGGTGAATTTTAACTTTTGGAATATTTGTTAAAGATTTTATTTAGATCCTTATTGATTTTTAATAATTTATTTGAATTTATTCCCTGTCTTTTCAAAAAACCTAAATTTGCCACGATGTGGGCATGTGTTTCGTCAATCCACACACTTGGATGATATCCCCCTCCATATTTAGAAAGATATTTATCTATGATTTCTTCCTTTATCTTTGGGTTACATTTTTTCAACACTTTAATTACCTCTTTTTTATATTTTGAATTTGTATAGAAAAGACCATGTGCTATTTCGTGCTGCAGAGTATGTTTTCCTGATTTTTTGTATGTTGCTATTATGTAGAATTTTTTATTTCTTTTATCTTTGAATAAACCTAATAATGTTTTTTCTTCTTTTGATAGCGGATTAAATTTTCCTTTGTAGAATGGTTCAAGTATTTTAGAGGGGATATTGAAACCATCCCAATCTGTATAATAAGTAAACTTTCCTGTTTTTTTACCTAAAGGGGAATTGGTGACGTACCACTTTTTGAATTCGTGGAAATTAAAAATTTTTCCCTTGAATTTAGGAGATTCGAAATATTCTTGAAACCTTAGAAATGTTTTTGCCAACTGCCTTTTTGATTCGAATATTCCCCAATATATGTTTTTTGTCAGCTCTTTGTATTTTAATTTCATAATCACCCTATGTATGTTGTGTCTTTTCTTGGCTGCAGGGTCTGTTTTATATTCTTGAAGAAATCCTTTTCAGATTCAAACTCATTATCCATATCTGAAATTTCCGCGTCTAATTCTGTTAAATTCAGTTTTAATTTCAAGTTCTTATTTAAAATGCTTAATATTTCTCTTGCTCCCTTTATACCTAGATGATTTGGATGACCGAATGTTTCTGCCAAAAATGAGATTGCTGGAATTTTTCTTTCTGCGCTCAATCCTAACAGGACCCCTGAAACTCCTACGATAGGACCTACAAATCCGTATAAACTAGTTGAGATTTGTTTTGCTTTGTACTTGTTTATTAATCCTCGGTCATTTCCTGTTGTATACACTGTGGGTTTCTTCGGGTTTTCTGGCAATCCAATCCCGCCCAATGTTATTATTTCTCTTGCTTTGTATTTTTCCACTAGATTAAGCACCTCTTCGCAAAATGCATAGCATGATTTTTCATCTGTCGGCTGCACATCACCCGCCAGGAATATTATTGATTTTTCCCCTGTGTTTTTATAATACATCTCTATCTTCGGCAGCTCTACTAAATTTTTTTCATTTACGAAAACTGAATTTGGAAAGTTGTGAGAAGATATCTCGAGAAATTTTCTTGCCTGCAGATGCTCTATCATGAAATCTACTGCTATTTTTCCGACGTTGCCCATGCCTGGCAGACCCTCTATTAGAATTGGGTTTTTTAATTTCGGCTTCGAGAATGATTTTATTTTGAATGACATATTTTATCCTTTTATTATTTATCGATGGTTTGTTTGCTGCATAGGTTCTTCTAACTTTTCACGTTTTGCTTTTTCTACGAGTTTTTCTAGCCTGTGAGTCTCTTTTGTTAAATAAGAAAGTGAATCTTCATTAACATATGTCCAAAATTCTGCAAAATATTTCTTTATTTCTTCATAATAATTTCTCATTAATAATATGATGCGGGGAGTTTTTATAAGCCTTTGTATTTTCTCTTGTAAATTCTGCGGAATCTTCCTGTTTTGTCTTCTGGCGAGAATTTTGCTGGTTTGGGCGTTGCTGTTTTGCTGTTGCATTTAGGACAGAAATCTTTTAATGTGTAGATTTTGCAGCTGAAGCATTTAAGTATTTCTCTTGACATCTCTTTCTATCTTGAATATACCTTTATCTTTTATAGCTTTTAATCCTATGGATTCTATTTCTGACAAGTGCTTTTCTGCTGTCTTGTAGTCATCTGCCGTTAATGTTAATCTGTATCTAGGTGCGCCCATGTAAGTGATCTTAGTTCCATTAATCTGGATTTTTTTCAGCAGATCTTTTACTACATTTATTCCGTCTGGTAGCGGCGATGATAAAACTATGGTTGCTGAAATCTTTATTTCCTTTTTTTTAATTTTCTCTTGGATTAATTCTAGAAATGTTTTTTCTGTTTTCTTGTCCAATTTCAAAGATGAAAGCGCTTTTGGATCCTCTCTTATGTCTTCAAAGCTTTCGTATAATGAATTATACTTTTCCATTAAACTATTTCCGACGGTTCTATAGATTTCTTCTGGCTGCTTGCCTAACTGCTTTGCCAAAACTTCTAGGATTTTTTCTGCTTTCTGTTCCTGTTTGTAAGCCGTGTTTTTGTTAATGCGTTGCGACTGTGTGACTCTTCTCAATGAAAGGTCAATATGGTTTCTCTCCCTGTTTATCTTGAGAATTTTGCATACTATTTTTTTCCCTTCCTTGACAAAATCGCGAATGTTTCTGACTCTACCCGGGGAAATTTCCGAGATATGGATTAAACCTTCCTTGTCTTTGTATTCATCGATGCCTACAAAAACTCCATGCGGCAGAATTTTTTTAACTGTACAAATTACGATTTCGTTCTCTTCTGGAAAATTTTCTTTCTTGTAGAACATTATTCTAAGACCTCTAATATTTGTGTTTTTATTCTTCCTTTTCCGCCTGTTGGTTCTGCTAAGACTGCATTACAGACAAGACAAGTTACTTTTGATGCTGGTTTTCCGAATATTACCTGTTCGTTTTTACAACTAGAGCATCTTATTTTAATGAACTTACTTGAAGGTTCTTGAAGTTTTCTCATCTTATACAATCTCCAATTTCTTCGTTCTGATGCCTGAGGATGTCATGCTGGATTTATTGCATACTTTGCAGGTATATTTGAAATATGTCTTCTTTGATGTCTTTGCTCCTGTCATCTTTGGCTTCGTTGGCTTTGATCCCCATCTTCCTTTGTTGCCTGTGCCGACCCCTCTTCCACGCTTCATTGCCCTTTGAATTGAGCCACGTTTCAATGAACCTCTTTTTGTTCCTGTCTTTAGCTGTGTTACCTTATGTTCTGAATGCCTTCTACACTTCGGGCAGAATCTTTTGATTGTTTTAGGAATTTTCATGCTGAATTTTTTCCGCTCTGTTTTTGCTGATTAATATTGATGCAGTCTTCTCCGGCAGATTTGCAATGTCCTCTTTTATGAAAGGTCCGTAAATGCTGTTGTCAGTGCCCACGAATTTTGGTACTGAATTTATGAACCTAACTAAAGTTGTGCTATTACTTTCACTTTCTGAATCTGAATCTTCATTTTTTAAGACTTTCGCTTCTTGATTTATTTCCTTCTTCTCCAATGAGAATTCCATTAAGGATGATAATATTGAGCTGTAAAGTGCTTCTTCATTATGCAGCATGTTTTTTGCCTTTGTTAATGTCTGTGTTCTCGAGTTCAATAATGCCAAATCTAGTAATTTTCTTTTTCTCCTTTCTATGATTTCGTTTGCAAGCTGTTTGATTGTTCTTAGCTGCTTTTCTGTTTTTTTTACTTCTTCTGGGAATAAATCCTTTTCTTTTTGTGATGCCAGTATCAACTCTTTTTCTTCTAAATACGAAGATAACTGCTGGAAAAATTCTTGGTCTATTTTCTGCAGGTCTTGATGCACTTTCTCTCTAGCAAGTATTTCATAAAGCGCTTCGTGAGTGATAATAGACGACATGAAGTTTTTAATATTGGGAGAATTAAATAAATTTATATAGCGTAGTTATTATTTTGTAGAGATGTGGATTAAGAGAAGCCATAGGATTTTGTTCTTAATCTTCCTCGTTGTTCTACTTGCTAGGCTATATTTTTCTTTTCAAACGCCTTATCTTGACAACTCAGGATATTTGGTGAAGAGATACGTTGAAAACATTTTTGAAACAGGGAAACCAACTTTTTATGATGAGCTGAGCTATAATGGACGAGAGGTTTTGTACTCCCCTATTTGGCATTATCTATTGTCCATTTTTAGTTTGCTCTTTGGAAGCTTTGCATTGAAACTAATGCCGGCGATATCTGCTTCTTTGCTGGTTCTTGTAGTTTATCTTCTGAGCAAGAAGATTGTTGACAACGACGAGCTAGCTTTGTTTATTGCATTAATGAGCGGCTTCATCCCGGTTATATTCGTCGATGCATTAATCAGCGCTTCTGTCTACAGCCTTGCAGTGCCCATTTTGTTCTACTTAATTTACCTGTTTATTGAGCTTGATGAGAAAAATGTAGCTAAATTCGTTGTTGTGTCTTTTCTTTTTAGTTTATTGCATCCCGTTTCAATCTTGTTTTCTCTAGGACTGTTAGTTTATTACATATTAAGCTCCAGTGAAAATATAAAAATCGGAAATCTGAAGGGAGAGGTCATGGCGTTTAATTTTGTTTCTACTTTCTTCATACAGTTTTTGATTTATAAAAAAGCGTTTTTGGAGTATGGGTTTAGTGTGATATGGCATAATGTGCCTAGCCAAATTTTAGGAAATTATTTTGATTTTGACATTCTCGGGATGCTGTATAGGGTGGGTGCTTTGACTTTAATTTTTGGCCTCGTCGGAATTATATGGGGGGTTGTGAGGAGGAAAGATAAGATTTTGCTGTTGAGTGGTTTTGCTTTAGCGACGTTAATCCTGCTGTGGCTCAGACTTCTTGATCCAAGAATCGGAATGATGTTTTTAAGCGTTGCTTTGGTTGTCGCAAGCGCATTTACTCTGAATTTATTTTTGAATTATTTGGGGAAGACTAAACTGCCGCATTATCAACTGAGCTTTATTGTGATTGTAATTGGATTGATTGTGCTAAGCTTGGCTGTTCCTAGTTTTGTATTTGCTTCTAGATATGTGAAAGAAAATGTGCCTAGTGCTTACGAGATTTTAGTTCTGGAATGGATCAGAGATAATGCCCTGCCTGATGTTACTATTGTTGCTCCTCTCGGCAAGGGGCATATAATAAGCAGCGTCGCTGGGAAACGAACTGTTTTAGACGATAACTTTTTATTGGCGCCTGAAACATCTGAAAGATATAGTGACGTTGAAAGATTATACAGCACTAAATCCGAGGTTGAGGCATTAGATATAATTGCCAAGTACAATATAGATTATGTTTTTATACCTGTCGAGACCGAGTTGAAATACGGGAAGGTAAAGTGGATTAATGATGAGAATTGTTTCAAAGGAATATTTTTCGGAACACCCAAAGTATATCAAGTTACTTGCTGAAATAGGAGTAATTATTTTAGCCTTGGCGTTTTTACTACTGCCCGGAATATTAAGAGAAAGCGAGTTTCCTATCGGTGACAAGCCCTATTATCATCTTGTCGCTGCTGATAAAATCGAAGGTAGTGGTATTGGATGGAATTTTCTGCTGAAATATTTTCCTATGAATACTATGTTGCTTGTTATCGGTCTTTCCAGTTTGCTTTTTCTTTTTCTTAATTTGAAGATGCTCAAGCCGGAGGAAAGATTAGTGGCTTTGGGATTTTTTATAGTTTCTCCTGCTTTTGTGTATTTATTTAACGTCGGTGAAAGGTTTGGCGCTGCCCTTCTTTTTAGCTTGATTGCGAGCTATTTTCTTTTGAATGAAAAATATTTAATTGCTGGGGGTAGTGTACTTTCAGTTTTCCTATTTGATATCTGGATGGGATTTTTTGTTTTGTTTTTTTCCCTGCTTTACTTTTTACTTATGCATAATAAGAAGAGGATTTTTTATTATGTTATTGGAGTGTTTTTTCTGCTAATCTTGCTACTTGGCGATTTTTATAGAGGGATTATTTCTGATTTAGGTGCTAAGATAGGGAGTAGCGTCTTTGCATTGTTCTTTGCTATATTCTGCTTTTTATTTTTTTGGAACAAGAAGAAATTTTTATCATTGTACGCAGTTGCAAGCTTATTATTTTTATTTTCTTTAAAAGTTGAATTTGGGATATTTTATTTTAGTTTGTTCTTAAGTATATTAGTTGGGCTTTGCTTCTTTGAACTTCTTAGGATTAAATGGGAGAGCAAGCTAGTTAGAGATTTGATATTGCTGATATTTATTTGCGGATTTTTGTTTTCTGGATTGAGCTACGTTAACAGGATAAGCAAAGAAAAGCCTGATGAAAATATTTTTAATGCACTGAAGAGATTGCCTGAGGGGTCTGTTGTTTTTTCTGATATCGAATACGGAAACTGGATTATTTATAGCGGGAAGAAAAGTGTCTGGCATAGTATGATGGATGAGAAGGAGCTTGAACCTCTACAAAATGATTTTTCAGTCATACTTGAATCTAAGAACTACGATGAGGCAATTAACATTCTTGAGAAATACCAAATTGATTACATATTAATTGATGATGAATTAAAAGAAAAATGGCAGGAATCTGGACTGATTTATATTCTTAGATACAATAGCGAGGACTTTAGATTCTTGTTTGAAGAAGACGATGTTGAAGTTTGGAGATTCTTCAGATGAGCATCAGCATAATAATTCCAGCTTATAATGAAGAGAAATATTTGGATAAAACTCTTAATAGCATCAAGAAACAGAGATTTAAAGACTATGAGGTTATTGTTGTATGCAACGGTTGCAGCGATAACAGTTTTAATATAGCTAAGAAATATGCGGACAAGGTTTTTAATTTAAATGAGAGGAATGTTTCCAAAGCAAGAAACTTTGGAGCCGATAAAGCAAGATATGGGAAATTAATTTTTCTTGATGCAGATGTCTTTGTCGAGGATGATGTTCTTGAGAAGATTGATAATTATCTTGATATAGGAACGTTTTTTGGAACTGCCAAAGGAAAAGGAAAAGGTGTTAAAAATAGTTTCTATTTAGTGTTCAAGAATTTAGTTAATAAATACAGGCCTTGGAGCCACGGGATTGTCTTTTGCGACAAGAAAAGTTTTTTTGAAGCAGGCGGGTTTAATGAAAATTTAAAACACGGGGAGCTGAGAGAATTTTTTGGAAAGGCTAAGGGACGATATATGAGAGTAAATGCTTATGTTGAACCGAGTGACAGGAGAATTAGAAAATGGGGGCTTCTAAAAGCAAGCTCTTATTGGCTGTTCAAGAAGGATAAATATGAATATGGAGCTGTCAGATAAATTTATTAGTTATAAAGACTTAAAGGATAAAATGGAAGGAAAAGAAAAAGCAAGAGAAGAAATAAATGGATTGGTTGGAAAATATAATCGGATTTTAAAATCTGGGAGATTAAAAATCTATAAAGAAGAAAATACTAAAGCTGAGTTTATTGAACCTTTGTTTGAAGCATTGGGATGGGATATAAGGAATAAAGAACATGAAGATGAGGTTACAAGGGAAGATAAAATATCTAAAGGTAGAGTGGATTACTGTTTTAGAATTGATGGTATCCCTAAATTATTTCTTGAAGCAAAAGCACTAAAAGAGAATCTAACTGAGGTAAAATTTATAGAACAGGCAATTAATTACGCATGGCATAAAGGGACAACTTGGGCGGTATTGACAGATTTTGAAAGTATAATGGTATTTAACGCTGAATGGAAAACACCAAACCATTTACAGAACCTTTTTTTTCAAGTAAAATGTAATGAGTTTTTAGATAAGTTTGATCAACTATGGCTGTTATCAAGAGAAAGTCTAGAAGATAATTTAATTGATAAAGAGGCTGAAAACTGGGGTAAAAAAATAAAAAAGATTTCTGTAGATAAACAGCTTCTTAATGATTTAACAAGATTTAGAGAATTATTAAGTAAAGATATTCTTAAAAATAATGCCTCTAAAAACCTTACTGGAGATGAGTTAGATGAATCTGTTCAAAGAATTATTGATAGACTAATATTTATAAGAACATTAGAGGATAAACAGTTAGAAGCTCCTGTATTACAATCATTAATCAGAGAAAATAGAAATAAGAAAATTTCAAAAAAACTCAATGAGACTTTTAGGCATATTGATGAAATCTATAACAGTAAATTATTTACCTCTCATTTATGCGAGGATTTAGTTATTGATGATGATATCCTTGAAAAAATAATTTATGGATTATTTTCTACTCAAGATAAAACTGTTCACTATGATTTTTCCGCTATTGATGCTGATGTTTTAGGAAATATATATGAACAATATTTGGGTCACATATTAAAGAAAACTGCTAGGAGAGCAAGTTTAAGTGAGGGAAAAGCACATAGAAAAGAACAAGGAATTTATTATACTCCTACTTTTGTTGTAGATTACATTGTTAAGAATACTGTTGGAGAGTTAGTCAAGAATAAGAAATTTGATTTGAAGAATATAAAAATTTTAGACCCAGCTTGCGGTTCAGGGTCTTTCTTAATGAAAGCTTTTGATTATTTAGTCATTTGGGATAAAAAGAAAAATTGTGATGTAGACCAAACAAAACTTGATTTAACTGGAGCCTCCGTAAGCTATGGAAGAAAAGTTGAAATTCTAAAGAATAATATTTTCGGTGTTGATTTAGATTCAAAAGCTGTTGAGATTGCTCAACTAAATTTATTGTTAAAAACCGCTGAGAAAAAACATAGATTGCCAACATTACAAGAGAATATTAAAGTTGGAAACTCATTGATTGATGAACCCGCTATTGCTGGAGATAGGGCTTTCAAATGGGAAGAGGAATTTAAGAGTATAATGGATAGGGGTGGATTTGATGTTGTGATAGGGAATCCGCCGTATGGTGCAGGAATAACAGAACTTGAAAAACAATATATTAAGCAAAAATACGTTGATGATAGAACAGGAAATACTGCATCATTATTCATATTTAAAGCATTGAGTTTATTAAAAGATGGAGGCTATTTTGCATATATAGTTCCGAAGCAATTAACCTACATATCAGCTTGGGCAAGTGTAAGAAAGAGTCTGCTAAATTTAGATTTAATAAAAATTATAGATGCTTCTGAAGCATTTCCGGATGTTGAGTTAGAGCAAATTATATTTATTGTCAGAAAAAATAAAACCAAAAGTAAAAAGATAAAATTAGGATTTACTAATAATAATAAAATAGAAGAATATTCTGGCAATAATGAGTATTTTAATGAAAGAAGATTTCCTCTTTGGATTACAGATGGTAATCACACCATTTTTGATAAAATATTGGATAATTCTATTCCTTTATCAAGTATCGCAAAAGTAAACTGGGGAGGTCCAGTTGCCAAATTTCTTTCTAAAGAGAAAACTGGCGATTCTATACCTTGCATTAGAGGTAGAGAGATACACAGATATTCTATTAATTCAGAATATTTTATTAAAAAGAAAGACATAGTGGATTCATATTATGTTAGAGGAGAAAAGCTGATTTTTCAGAGAATAGTATCACGTTGTGGTCCAATCCTTATAGCTAATTATAGAGATGCCAGATTAAATGGGACATATCGTAATGATGAGAATTATGCCGATAAAACAGTTACTTTAATCTGGAATTCTGAGATTCCTCTAAAATTTTTGCTTGGGATTTTAAATTCACGTTTAATTAGCTGGTTTGCTCATAGGTATTTATACAATCGTTCTCAATTAACAATGGAATTCATGTATGAATATGCAAGAAGTTTTCCAATAAAAAAGACATCTGAAGAAAAAACTGTTAAAAAAATATTTTTGCTAGTTGATCGAATCCTCTCTATGAACAAGCGTCTCAACGAAATCAAAGACAAAACGACTGATGAAAAAGCACGCTTAGAAAAAGAGATTCAAAAAACAGATGACGAGATAGACCAAGAAGTTTATAAATTATATAATCTAACTAAAGAAGAAATAAAAATTATAG
>CAYJRS010000029.1:0-2162 GCA_964372845.1 Candidatus Woesearchaeota archaeon
AATGAATCCAGATGGAAGTAATCAGGCAAGATTGACAAATAACTCAGGTTCTGATACGTTCCCTTCTTGGTCTCCAGACGGAAGTAAAATTGCTTTTAGATCAACTAGAGAAGGTATGAGCCAAATCTACGTGATGCATAGTGACGGTAGTAATCAAAAGCGATTGACGAATAATTCTATTTCTGAAGGTCCGGACCTCTTGAATGATATTCCTTACTGGTCATCAGATGGGAGAAAGATTGTCTTTAGTTCATTTAGAGACGGCAATCACGAAATCTATGTAATGAATGCAGATGGTAGTAATCAAAAGCGATTGACGAATAATTCTATTCTTAGTGTATTTCCTTCATGGTCAACTGATGGAACAAGAATTGCTTTTGAATCAACTAGAGACGGTAATTACGAAATCTATGTAATGAACCCAGATGGTAGTAATCAAATAAACTTAACAAATCATCCTGCTGCGGATATTTCTTATTCTTGGTCACCAGACGGAAGTAAGATTGCATTTGAATCATATAGAAATGAGAATGATGAAATTTATATAATGAATGCTGATGGTAGTAACTTGAAAAGATTAACGAATAATTCTACAAGGGATAGAGATCCTTCTTGGTCTCCAGACGGAAGTAAAATTGCTTTCCGTTCAAACAGGGATGGTAATTGGGAAATCTATATAATGAACCCAGATGGTAGTAATCAAATAAACTTAACAAATAACCTCAGTGAGGATGAACATCCTTCATGGTCGCCTCCTTCGCCTCCTTCTAATCCAACTAATCATCCTCCTAACAAACCATCTAATCCTTCTCCAAAGCATCTTGCTACTAATGTTCCCTTAGAAGTTTTACTGGATTGGGAAGGAAGCGATCCTAATGGAGATTCTTTAAAGTATACTGTTTACTTTGAAAAAGATGATAGCACACCAGATCAAGTTTTCAAATCTAATTTATCTGAAAGTGAAATTAAAGTTTCTAATTTAGAGAATAATGTTAATTATTATTGGCAGATTGTTGCTAGCGATGGAAAATTAACCACAGCTGGAGATGTTTGGAGTTTCAAGACTAGAGATAAATGGGATGAACTAAGAAATAAAATATTTTTCTCTGTAGACAAAGCCCCGGGACCTGGGAAGGGGGAATTATGGATGATAAACCCGGATGGATCGAATGCAAAAATATATATGGATAAGGTAACAAGCATTGCATTTTCACGTAATGGAAATAAAGTTACTTTTAATGTAGACAATGAGTTTGACGAATCAAAAAAACGCGGCATCTATGTTATGGATATAGATGGTTCTAATAAGCTCAAAATTGGAGAGGGGAGAGGACCAGATATATCTCTTGATGGAAATAAAGTTGTCTTTCAAAACAATTATGAGATATACCTTTTCGATTTTATTAACAATTCAACTAAACAGTTGACTAACGATAAATATCAGGATGGATCCCCTTCTTTCTCTTTTGATGAAAAGACAATATTATTTCTCTCTGATAGATTTGAAGTAGAAGAATACCAGTATCAGTTAGTTACTATGGATTTAGATGGAAAAAATGTGAGGAGATTAAGTAAGGATGATTATAGGGTAGTCTCTAAGTCTCTCTCTCCTGATGGAAGATACATAGCATACACTGTTGAAGATAAAAATGGAGATGGCAAGACATGGGTGATGAATTATGATGGAACAAATAAAAGACAGCTAAGTAAAGAAAATCAAGAAGAAGACCCTTCTTGGTCTCCTGATAGTAGAAAGATTATTTTTTCAAAATTCATGGGGCGGATAGGAGATGAACCTTTTAAAAAATTTCTCTGGGAGATTTTTTCCATGAACAGTGATGGCAGTAATGTTGTAAGGTTAACCTACAATCCTAGTGCCTATACTCAAAAACATAATCCTATATGGTCTCCTCCTTGAACTTTCAGAGTGATTTCAGCCCCTCAATCTGCCTTATCTTAGTTTCTTTAAACAAATAAATTCTGAATCTGTCATCAACTTTTATTTTATTACTTGTTAATATTTTTTTAATTCTGTGATATAGCTGCTTTCCTTTTTTGTCCAAATCTGTAAGAATAACTGCTTCCTTGCAATTGTTTGGAAGCTTCTCTACGATGTTATATAATCCGGCTTTGCTTCCATTTAACATTATTATATTGCTGCA
>CAYJRS010000029.1:2262-10950 GCA_964372845.1 Candidatus Woesearchaeota archaeon
GCTTAGAATTCCATATCATTATAATAAAGAGTGTCTTCTAAATACGCACAAAGAAGTTTCCTATCTTCTGGAAGATCCCTAATGAGATGTCTGTAAATGGAATAAGCCATATCAATCATTTCTTCATTATTTTCCCTCCAATATTCAGATCCATTAAATGTTCCATCAAATCCAAAAATAGTATCAGCAATCTCAAGTAATGTTTCATCTAATGCATCATAATTAAGTGGTTTATTTTTTCTTATCGAATCACATTGTTTAGATAGATCAACTAATACTTCATCATTACTTCATCATGGGCATCTTTAAAATACATGAACTTTCAAAAGAATGCTAATATAAAAAGCTAACGCCGACGGCAGGATTTGAACCTGCATGCCAAGAGGCACTCGTTTTCTTTTGGTCAAGATTTTTCTAAAAGCTTGATTCGAGACGAGCGAGCAGACCGGATTGCTCAACGTCGGCACAATTAATAGGAAGATATTTAAGCTTTAAAGTCTTTATGGTTATTGTTAATATGGCAGTAGGTCCAATCGATATTATCTCAGGAATAGTGCTTATTGTTGCAGGTTTTTTAGTGTTGACTGGATTGATTAATGCCGGAGTCTTCGTGGCGAGCGTGGGGTTGTTGTTGCAGGCACTAAAAGCTTTATTAAAGTGGGGATTATAAGATGGTAGAGGCGGTAAATATTATCGGGGGAACGGCAGTTATTATCTTAAATTTAATTCCTTTTATTCTGAAGAAAACGCAATACTTGTTATTGACAGCTATTTTATCTTTTATAATTCTTTTTGTGATAGCTCAGGGTCTTGGCTGAAATGTCAGAAAGAAAATACAAAAGGCACAGAAAAAATAATCCTTCTCTTTTCATAAAAAATAGTTTCAGAACTGTTCCATTAAGCCATACAAACTACAAAGGAAAATTAAAAGGAAAAGCCATCGTCGGAAAGTTAAAGAAAACTAAGAAGTGGATGATTCAAAGCATCTTGGAAGAGAAAGATGGTGATTAAAAAGCAAGGACATAAATGGATTCTCTACACGAAAGACGGGAAGAAAAAATTGGGAGAATTTAGAACAAAGAAAGCAGCATTGAAGAGAGAAAGGCAGATACAATTTTTTAAACATTTAAATAAATAAATTTTTAAACAGATAATTTTCTAAGAGAATAATGAAAGCACTTTCCATTGTTAATCTACACAAATCTTATCCTGGAATAAAAGCGGTAAATGGAATTAGCTTCGACATAGAAGAAGGAGATTTTTTTGGGTTTCTAGGGCCAAATGGAGCTGGAAAAACAACAACAATAAACTGCATAGTGGGATTGGCAAATTTTTCTCAAGGAAGTATTAATGTATTTGGAAAAGAGGTTAAGAAAGAGTATAGGGAAGCAAGAAAATTTGTTGGCATTGCTCCGCAGGAATATAATTTCGATCCTTACTTGTCTATAGAAGATATTCTTATTTATCAAGCGGGTTATTATGGAATTAAAAAGAAAGATATCAAGAATAGAGTCGATGAGCTTCTAAAGCAATTTAAGTTAGATATTAAAGGCAATGTCGATTATAGAAAGTTAAGTGGAGGTATGAAGAGAAGATTAGGAATCGCTAGAGCTCTTGTGAATAACCCTAAATTATTAATTTTAGATGAACCTACTGCTGGCGTTGATGTTGAATTAAGATTAGAATTACATAAATATCTTGCAAAGATAAACAAAGAAGGAACAACAATTCTACTTACCTCGCATTATATCGAGGAAGTTGAAAAGCTGTGCAATAAGGTTGCAATAATCCATAAAGGAAAATTAATTGCCAATGATTACAAAAACAAACTAATGCAAAAACTTGATTCAGGCCACACAGAAATTCTGCTTAGTAAAAGAATAAAACCTAAGGAATTTGATCATGTTGAATTTCATAATAGCAAGATTATCGTCTGGAATCATGGCAAAGATCAACTGAAAAATGTTTTTGCATATATCCAAAGCCAAAAAGCTACAATTCTCGATGTTAAAACAGTAAGAGACTCATTGCAGGATATCTTCCTGAGGTTGACAAAAAAATGATTAATTTGGTTGGTTTATGGACAATAGTAAAAAGAGAAAATGTTAGAAATCTAAAGATTATTAATCAAGTAATTTGGCCACCGATTATTTCTTCAGTGCTTTACATATTAATTTTTGGTTTTTCTCTTGGAAAAAATTTTGATGTTGGAGGTGTTTCTTATTTGGTATTTCTGGTGCCTGGATTAATTATGATGAATATTATTATGACTTCATACGAAGAAAGTTCAAGTTCATTATTCTTAGGAAAATTCATTAGTTATATCCAAGAACTACTCATTGCACCTTTGTCTTATATTGAAATAGTTTTTGGATTCTTGATTGGAAGCATTATAAGATCTATAGTTATCTCTAGCCTGATTTTCTTAACGTTTCAAATTTTTATAAATGTAGGAATTTATTCTCTTTTGCTGTATGTATACTTTCTATTCTTCGTCTCTCTTCTATTTGCATCTATAGGATTAATAATGGCATTATGGGCTGAAAGGTTTGATAATCTAGCTGTGCTAAACACATTCTTCATCACTCCCTTATTATTTTTTGGTGGCATATTTCATTCAATAAATTTATTACCAGATTTTTTCAAAAAACTCAGCTTATTCAATCCTTTATTTTACATGATCGATGGGTTCAGATTTAGTATTTTAGGCAAAAGTGATTTTAATATAATTTACAGCATTATTCTAGTATTCATCTTAAGCATAATCGCCTTTCTTCTTACTGTGCATTTATTTAAGAAAGGATATAAATTGAAGTTTTGATTTCTTCTTAAGATAATTCTGATGATACTCTTCTGCTTTATAGAATTTTCCAGCTTTTTTTATTTTTGTTACTATTTTATTTTTGAAATTTTTCTGTTGTTTGTCTTTAGATTTTAGAGCTAATCTTTTTTGTTTTTCAGTGTGATAAAAAATAACGGATCTATATTGGTCTCCAATATCTGGTCCTTGCCTGTTTTTAGTAGTCGGATCATGTTCTTTCCAAAAAGTTTCCAACAATTCTTCATAAGACACAATTTCAGAATTAAAAGTAATCTGCACTACCTCAGCATGTTCAGTAGTTCCCGAGCATACTTTTTCATAACTTAAGTCTTTGTATGATTCATCTCCTCCCATGAAGCCGACTTCAGTTAGAACAACGCCATTTGTTTTATCAAAAACTTCTTGAGGATGCCAGAAACATCCCATTCCAAATGTTGCTTTTTCAGTTTTCATTTAAAGCGCTCCTGCCGAGATTTGAACTCGGGTCTTCGCCCTGAGAAGGCGAAATCGTTGACCGGGCTGGACCACAGGAGCATGAAATTCTTAAAAATTTTTTGGCTTTTAAACTTAACCATAAATATTTAAATTAAAAAATATTTCTTTGATGCATGAAAAAAGGGTTGATTTTTTTAATTATAGTCTTGTTATTTACTATTGCAGTTTTCTCTCATGGTGATGATATTATTGATGAAACTGATAATCATGAAGTCGAGAAGGAAGTAAATGGATTTTTCGAGGATTTTTTGCCTCTGCCTTTTGTGATTGGAATATTTATTATATCTGCAATTCCTTTTTTGATACTTGCTTACAGATGGAAGAAGATTAGTAAGCAGCATGTTATTTTTTGGATTATTATTTATCTTGTCGGCTCTATTACTTTAGTGATTATTGGAGATGCTATCAATTTAACTGTTAAATCAGAGACAAAAGGTCCTGTACATTGGCATGCAGACTTTGAAATTTGGAGTTGTGGTAAGCAGCTGGACCTGAAAGATCCTGAAGGTATGGTTAATAGGGTTGGCACGAGATTGTTTCATGAGCATGGAGATAAAAGAATGCATGCCGAGGGAATAATCAAAGATATTAGAGATGTTGACCTGCATAATTTCTTTAATTTTATTGGTGGCTCTTTGAGTGAAAATTCATTTGGTGTTCCAAGTAATGATGGATTTTTTAGTGTTAAAGATGGAGAACTTTGCAATGGAGAAGCTGGCGAGGTTCAAATTTTTGCTTATATTGTTACGAATACGAATCCAAAACAGAAAACCGGATTCTTGGTTGAGCAGCTAAAGGTTAATGAAAAGTATGTTTTGTCTCCATATCAGGATGTTCCCCCTGGTGACTGCATAATTGTTGAGTTTGACAAGAGGAAAAATAAAACTGATAAGATTTGTGAGACATATAGAATTGCTGTTGAGCAGGGAAGAATGGTGGTTGTGTAAATGGTTGAAGCTATTCTCCCAACTGCATTAACAGTAATTGTAACTGCACTAGTTGATTCAATTAATCCTTGTGCCATTGGTGTTCTGATATTGCTGATTTCTGTAATGCTGGCTACTAAGCAATCAAGAATGAGAATGTTTTTGCTGAGCAGCTTATATATCACTACTGTCGGTGTTATTTACTTCATAGCTGGTCTTGGATTGGTGCAATTTTTGCATGCTATTCCTTTAGTTGTTACGATGATAGTATCCATAATAGCTGCATCAGTTTTAGTCGTCGGTGGCATCATTGAGATTAAGGATAGCTTTTGGTATGGAAGAGGAATTAGTTTGCACATTCCACAAAGAGCTGTGAAGACAATCCATAAAATGAGCAATAAGATTTCTATTCTCGGCATTTTATTTTTGGGATTATTTGTTGCTGCTGTTGAGCTGCCTTGCACGGGTGGACCTTATCTTGCAATAACTTTATTGTTAGCACAGAATTTTGATATGACTGCTGTTTTGTTGCTTGCTTTGTATAATTTAGTATTTATCCTTCCATTAATTATAATTGTTGGCATTGTCCTGCTCGGCGGAAAAATTTATAATATCAAGAGATGGAAGATGAAATACAGGAGATATATGAGATTAGCAATGGGCTTGATATTAATTTTCTTGGCATGGCTGTTAATCTTTATCGCTAACGGGAGGATTAATTTGGGATAAATGAAAATCGTGCTTGTTGAAAAAAGAGACGGAAGATGCGAAAAGTTCGATGAGAAAAAGGCTTACAATATTTTTTGCAGAGTAGGGTTGAATGCGCATTTGAATGACAAAGAGGCAGAAAGGCTTGCTGACAAGTCTATGAAAGAACTAAAACAATTTTTAAAGGGAAAAAGCAAGGTTAAATCAACTGAGCTTTTCAGGCAAAAAATTAAAATACTAAAGAAATATAATCAAGAAGCAGCGTTTTTATATGAAACGCATAGAGATATCAATTAAACCTTTTTGAAAAATGACGAGGTGAAAATGCCAGCAAAAAAGAAAAGCAAGAAAAAAACTATGAAGAAGAAAAAAAATGTCTGCGAAGTCTGCTAACTGTCAATTACCATTCTCGAATCTACTACGCAGCCTTTTTTTGAATCAAGGATAAATGGATTTATATCGAGCTCTTTTATTTCTGGATGCTTTTTTGGAATGGTTGAAATTTTTACTAAAACCTTTTTTAATAATTTAGTGTTTAGTTTTATATTCCTGAATCCGTGGAAAATCTGTTTTGCTTTTAATTCATCCATCATGCTTTGCGCCTCTTTAAAATCAATTGGGCACTTTCTTATGCTGAAATCCTTTATTATTTCTGTGTAAATCCCACCTATGCCGAATAATAAAACATGATTGAATGTTTCATCTTTCTTAATTCCTATAATGAAGTTTTGGCCTTCAAAATAATCCTGCACTAAAATCCCTTCTAACTTTAATTTTAATCTTTTACTTATCCTTAGCAGATCATTGAAATTTTCCTTCAGCTCTTCTTTGTTTTTGACAATCCTTACTCCTTTTATTTCTGATTTGTGAAGTGCATCTGGAGACATTATTTTTAAAGCGAGAGGGAAATTTGGGTTCTTGATATTCTTTAAACTTTTAACAAGTTTGTTTTTTGCTACAGGAATATATCTTGAAAGAAGCTTGTCTGAATCGTATTCTGTTAAAGTTTTGGGCATTGTTTATTACTATCAAACTTCCTTTAAATATTTAACCAAAAAATATATAAATCAAAATATCTACTAATTAATAGCATCTATATAAGGGGGTTAAACATATGGAAGGCTGGAATGAGGATATTGAGCAGATAGAAGATGATGAAGAGGAAGAGTAAAATGCTTTTTCTTTTTTTCTTTTTTTTCATAAATAAAGACAAATTATATAAAAACTGAATTCATGTAGATTCTAGAGGTGATAATATGCCGAATAGACTTTTGATGTTTTATGGCACAGAATGCTCGCATTGCCATGATGCAGAACCTATAATTGACAAGCTTGTTCAAGAGTTAAAAGTAAAAGTAACTAAGTTAGAGGTGTGGCACAATTCTGAAAATAAAAAATTGATGGTGAAGTTGGATAAAATTAAATGTGGAGGGGTTCCATTTTTTTACAATGAGAAAACCGGAAAAGCCCTATGTGGTAATCAAAGTGAAGCCGTTTTCAGGAAATGGATGAAAGGCGAATGAAATGAGAAAAATTATTGAAAAATTCAGTGTTGAGTATCTGCAGATATTAAATGAGAATGGAAACTGCGATAAAAGATTAATGCCGTCTTTGACAAAAAAACAAATTAAAGATATGTATGAATATATGATTTTAACAAGAGTTTTCGACGATAAAGCATTGAAGCTGCAAAGACAAGGAAGATTAGGAACTTATGCTCCTACTCGAGGACAAGAAGCTTCTCAAATTGGAAGCGCACTTGTAATTAAAGACGAGGATATGGTGTTTCCAGCTTTTAGAGAAAATGGTGTTTTTCTAGTCAGAGGAATGCTCCTGGAATTATTATTTCAATTTTGGGCTGGTGATGAGAGAGGTATGTGCATCCCTAAAAATGTAAACATGTTTCCTGTTGCAATTACAGTCGGAGTCCAGCCTTTGCATGCTGTAGGATATTCAATTGCTATGAAACATAAAAAAAAGAAGGCTGCTGCTATAACTTATTTTGGTGATGGTGCAACTTCTGAAGGGGATTTTCATGAAGCGATGAATTTTGCAGGTGTCTTTAATGCTCCTTGTGTTTTTATTTGTCAGAACAACCAATATGCAATTTCAGTTCCTGTTGAAGAACAGACAGCGTCTAAAACTTTAGCTCAAAAAGCCATTGCCTACGGCTTCTCTGGAATAAAAGTAGACGGGAATGATGTATTCGCTGTTTACAAGGTAACTTATGATGCGCTGAAGAGAGCGAGAGCTGGAAAAGGTCCGACTTTAATTGAATGTTATACTTATAGGATTGGAGATCATACGACTTCTGACGATTCTAAAAAATATAGAAAAGAGAAAGAAGTTAAAGAGTGGGAGAAAAGAGATCCAATATTAAGATTGAAAAGATATATGAAAAAATCTGGAATGTTTTCTGAAAAGTATGAAAATCAAATTAAAAAATGGGCTGAAGAATCCGTCGATAAAGCAGTTACAAAAGCTGAATCTGTTCCAAGATTAAAGCCTGAAGAGATTTTTGATTATACTTATGCTTCACTAACTGAAGAACTGAAAGAGCAGAGAGAGCAGATTAAACTGGAAGATTTTTCATTTGCTGAAAAAAAGAAAATTGCCGACGGGAAAACAAGCGTTGTGGGGGAATTAGAAGAAGCATGAAAAGAGGTGAGATGAATATTGGAAGATAAAATTGTAAGGGTAATTCCTCATCTGAGGGCCAGCGCTGCATGGAATCTTGCTTTAGAAGAAGCTTTGTTTTTAAAAGCAAAAGATGACATGTTTAAGGGCAAGGATGTGCAGCCTGTTGTTAGATTATATTCTTTTGATAAGCCTTCTGTGATTCTAGGTTATAGGCAGAGAGCTGAAGAAGTTGATTTGGACTTTTGTAAAGAGCAGGGGATTGATGTTACAATGAGAACTACTGGTGGTGGGAGTGTTTTGTTGGGAGAAAGGGATTTGCAATATTCTTTATTATTGCCAGTTAAATACTCTAAAGATTTGTTAAAACAAGTTAATGAAAGAATAATAAATTCTTTGCAGGATATTGGATTTTCTCCAAATCTAATTATTAAAACTGGGCATCCGGTTATCAGGCTTGATGGGAAGGCTTTTGTTTTTGATGCACAAAGAAGGGCTTATAATAATAGAAGTAATTTGATTTTGCATCATGGCACAACTTTGGTTGATAATTCTGATTATGAAGACATGAATCAAGCGTTGAAGGCAACTCCTGAGGAGACTCATGATTTACAAACTGGAAACATATGGATCGGAAGAGAAAAACAAGTAAGAGAAAATAATTTGATTAGAGCATTTGAAAAAAATCTTCCTGAGAATGCGAGTGCTAGAGTGAAGGATTTTACCGAAGATGAATTGAAATTAGCTAGAGAGTTGTACAAAAGATTTTATATTAACCCTGATGAGATTAAAAGCGGGAAGAAGAAATTCGGGATTTGCTATCTTCCTAGCACACCGTATAATATGGGATTGTATACTACGAGGGATAAAAATGTCAAAGCTTAACATTGTTGAAGCAATTAATCTTGCATTGAAGCAGGAGATGAGGAGAGATAAAAATATAATTTTATTAGGAGAGGATATCGGAGAGGATGGAGGTGTTTTCAGAGTTACTGACGGATTGGCAAAATTATATGGAAATGAAAGGGTAATTGATACTCCTATTGCAGAATCTGGAATTGTTGGAGTAAGTTTCGGAATGGCTCTAGCTGGATTAAAACC
>CAYJRS010000030.1:0-3593 GCA_964372845.1 Candidatus Woesearchaeota archaeon
TTTAATTTTTCTTTTATTATCTCTAAGGTATCTATTGCCTCTTTATACTTATCAATCTTTACAAAAATTGCTTTTTCTTCTGGAACTGCTAATGGTCTTTCTTCGTGGTCGAAATCCTGGACAGCCCTTTTAATGTTGTCTAGAGATGAAGGAAAAGTCGGCTCGTATGTTGGAAAACTATGCTCTGGAAGACCGGGGAATGTAGGCGGCCTTATTTTTTGTTTTATGTCTTCTTTTTTCTTTCTGAATAACGCCATTATTGCAACCTCCTAATGATTACTGAAAATTTTATTATTTATTAATCTTTTCTTATTATTAGTATGTAGTGAACAATCGGGGAGAGCATGAATAACGAAAATTATTTAAAGTGCTATCTGGGATTTATTTTAATTTATGGACCTTTTAGATAAAATAGTAGATGATTTCATTTCCGAGGCTGTTGGAAAGGATGTTCTTGGACTTGTTCAATATTTGAAGAAGAAGGAGAATGTGAGCGAGTTTAAATTAGCCGAGCATTTTAATTTAACTGTTAATCAGATTAGGAATATGCTATATAGGCTGTATGCTCATAGTTTAGTTGATTTTACTAGAAAAAAAGACAAGAAAAAGGGATGGTATATCTATTATTGGGATTTCTATCTGAAGAGGGCATTGGAGGCATCACTGGCACATAAAGAAAAAAGACTGGAAGTTCTGAAAGATTTATTGAAGAGAGAAGAAACAGGACAATATTTCAGCTGCCCTGATAACGACGTGAGACTGGGATTTGAGCAGGCAGTTGAACATGGATTTAAGTGCCCTGAATGCGACAAGGTTTTGGTGCAGGATAATAATGCAAGGAAGATACAGAGATTAATGAAGACGATTGAAGAATTAGAAGAGGAGATAAAGAATGGGAGAGGAATAGTGATTCAGAGAAAGGAAGAATTAAAGATAGCCAGGAAAAGCAGAAGAATTAAAAGAAAAGCTAAAGCCATAGTTAGGAGAAAAAAAGACAAAAAGAAGAAAGCAGAAGCAAAAAAGAAGTTTAAACCAAAAAAACCAAGAGAAACTAGAAGGATAAAGAAAATTAAAACTAGCAAAAGCAGCAAAAAACCTACTGCTCGCAAAAAGAGCAAATAATATTAAGGAGACTATTTTTCTGATCTAAATTTTCCGCCTTTCTTATAAACCCTGAAGCGCCTTTTTGCTTTTCTGTCTCTTTTGCTTTTTCTTTTTTCGTAATGGGGTTCTTGCACCATTTTTAGTATATATTGAAATTAGATGGGAGGTTATCATGTTTAAATCTAATATATAAGTTGAGATTGCCTTGGATGCTATGCCGATAATTATTAAACTTATTGTAGAGCCTATGATTGAACCAAATTTCACAAGATTGCCTGCTATTACTTGTAGTCCCGGGATTAATGACGAGAATGCTGAGACTACTGTGGAATATAAAATGATGAAGAAAAAAATTCTTGTTAATTCCAAGGAGCGCAGTTTTAAACCTGTATGCTTTAACTTCTCTTTTAACTCCTGCACCTGCTTGAAATCTTTAATATTTATTTTTGTTGATTCCTCCAATGTATTTATGTAATGTATGGCTCTTCTATATTTTCCTAGACTATTCATGATATTTGATTTTATCTATTTAATATAAATAGTTTTTTGTTTTTCATGAAATGATAAAGGTTTTATTTTAATTGTTATACTCCTTTTTATGGATAAATTTACTGCAGTAGTTCCTTGTTACGATGGTGTTGAAAAACATAGCTTTGGAAGGAAGCTCTCCTATCAACTTTTCTATGGGGTCCAATATATTCCTATGAAAGATAAATTAATTTATAATCTTTCATCTAACAGCCAGAGAGGAATTATCACAGATTTTTCTATAGATGGTGATTCACTAAAGGACATTGTAAAATTATCTTATTCGTTTAGATGACATGCGACATGGATGCGTAAAGGATATATAATTTGTTATTTTATATCCTCCTATGTTTATTTCCAGGCCTAAATGGAAAGATGTTGAACTGCAATTGAAAGTTAAGAGCATGTTTAGCTCTATTTCTGAATTTGGCAAAGATAATTTTTTTGGAAGCAGCCCGCCGAGTGTTTTTGTCGGAAGCAAATTGAAGTATCCTAATGTGAATGTGGGGATTTTAAGTCCACCTGTGCATGATGAAGACTCCTGGATACTGGATAATCCTAAGTATTGGGCTAATTCTGAAACCTCGATAAGGGACGTTGTTAACTATCGAGGAAGTTTGATTAATTCCAGATTCAAAAGCAGCGTTAAAGATGTTAGAAGAGAGAATAAATTTTTGGATATTGCGAAGGAGATTGCCCTCGGCTATAAACCTGTTGACGTCGAGATTTATTTGAAGAAAAAACCTAATCTGCAAGACTACAAGGATAAGATAAATATGCCCATAGGACCTGTTGCAGGTTTGAAAAATATTAAGATAACTGATAATGTGAAAGTGCTAAGCCATGTTGAGAAAGTTTTTGAGGATACTGACTTGAAGGCTGCTGATGCGATAAATTATTTGTATTTTAAAGACCTTGACGAAAATTTTTTAACTAAACTGCTCAGCATTGGCACTCTTGGACTGAAGAAGAATAGAAAATTAGTCAGCACAAGATGGAGCATAACTGCTGTCGATGACACTCTTGGAAAAAGATTCATTGATGAGATAAAAGATTTTCAGACAGTTGATAAATTTCAGTTGTTTACTGGAAATTTTTTTGGAAACTATTATTATGTATTGATGTTTCCTGAAGTTTGGAGCTATGAACTTTTTGAAGGATATCTTCCTGGTGCTGTTTGGAATTTTTCAGGTAAAATTGAATTTGCGACGGATAATGAGGGATATGATGGAAGAAAAAACTATGCTGAGAATTGCGCAGGCGGATACTATGCAGCTAGACTTCCTGTGCTGGAATATTTGAACAAAATAAAAAGACAGGCATCTGTTTTGGTAATTAGGTTTGAAACTCCTGAATACACTGATAGCCTTGGTGTGTGGGTTGTGAGATCTGCTGCAAGGAAAACTTTTGAAAATAAATCTGCTGAATTTGAAAATAGGGGAGAGATGCTGGAGTATGTTAAGCAATTGATTGTTAGAAAATTTAACTTTAATATCGAAAGGGTTTATAATCAAAGCGTTTTGCTGAGAAAGTTGAAGACGCAGAAAAAATTGAATGAGTTTATTTAAAAAGGGTTTATTCCCAAAAACTTATTTGACATTGCAGCATCCATTGCGAAAAGCGAGGAGACTATGATAATTAATTTTGTACTTTTGTCTGTAAAAAGATTTAATGTTATTAAAAATTGAATAATTTCATTTGATAACACTATTACTATAAAAATAAATATAAGCGCCTCTAACAATAATTTTGATATGGTACTTAATGAACTTATCTTCATATTATTTGGAATAATTTAAAGAGGATAAAGATTATTGTAAGATAGATTATTATTCTTACTATCTTATCAACTTCTGTTAGCTTTTCTGCCATTAATTATTTATTTGTTAATGAATTATTTAAACTCTTCGATATGATACATTAATAATTTTGAATTATATCCACCACAAATTTTTTCAAGA
>CAYJRS010000030.1:3693-10906 GCA_964372845.1 Candidatus Woesearchaeota archaeon
TTTCCTCTTATTCTCTAAATTAATTAGCAGATAAAATTTATATAGATAGTAGTTGTTACTTGAAGTGATGATAATTGTTGGAATGAATAACAGCAAGCATTTAGCTGAGAGAATTGCTAGAAAACTCAATGTTGACTACGATGATTTATTCTTGAGGGATTCTGATGATGGTGAGCTGCATGTGAAATTTAATCACGATGTGAAAGGAAAAAAAATCGTTTTAGTCCAGAGTTTGTATCCTTATCCAAATCATTCTTTGTTTGAGGCGATGTATGCTGCTTCTGCTGCCCGCGATTTAGGCGCTAAAGAGATAATATATGTTGCTCCTTATCTTGCTTTTTTTAGAGAAGATAATAGAAAATCTAAGGGAGAATGCGTGCAGCAAAATGTTGTTGCGGATTTGCTGAATAGAAACGTTGATGCTGTAATTACCGTCGAGCCACACATTCATCAGCACAACTTTCCTGGAAAATTATTTTCTGTTCCTTTTTACAGGCTGGAATGCAATGAGCTGCTAAGGAGATATGTAAAAGAAAATTTTTCCGACTGCAAGGTTCTTGGATTTGGCGAGAGGGGATGGAAACTAGCTAAACATGTTGATAAAAATGCTGCACTGTATAAAAAAGGAGAGCCTGCTGAATATGATGAGAAAGTATTGATTGTGGATGATATAATTGCCAGCGGAAATAGTATGATGAATAATGTAGAGAACTTGAAAGCAGACAAGATCAATGTGCTGGTTGTACATGGCTTGTTTAATAACGGCTCCTTTTCAAAATTGAAAAATCATGCTGAAAGGATTGTGAGTTGCAACACTATCGAACATGAAAGCAATAATATTGATGTGAGCGGCCTGATTGCCGGGAAGTTGATGGAGTTGTGATATGTTAGAACACCCAGTACATTATATAAAATTTTTTTTGGAAAGAGAACTTAATGCGATATATACATCTGTTGTATTGAGAGATTTGGCGTTTAGCATGGTCGGCATCTTTGTTCCACTTTATCTTTTTATAGAATTGAAATACAGCCTGAGTTATGTAATCCTTTTTTACTTGATTTATAGCATTTCATATATGCTGTTTGTTTTTCCTAGCTCAAAATTGGTTGATTTATTTTCTTTCAAATACATTATCCTGATATCTTCGCCATTGTATATTTCTTATTTCGTACTTCTGGATTTGGTACCTTCATATTCGTGGCTGTTTTATTTAGCGCCTTTTCTGCTTGGGGTTGCTGATTCATTTTTCTGGCTCGGTTTTCATTTTGAATTCTCTGGAGCGAGCGATTATAAAGAAAGGGGCAGAGAAGTCGGCAACTGGTTTAATCTCAGCTTGTTTTCAGGATTAGTCGGGCCTTTGATTGGCGGCAGCCTTTTACTGGCTTCTGGATTTGATCTTTTATTTTTCATCGTCGCTGCACTGATATTTGGAAGCGCTGTGCCGATGTTTTTCTGCAAATATGAAAATAGAAGAATGAAAGTTAAGATAAATGAAATTTTTAGCATGAAATATTTAAAAGATGGAATTGCATATTTTGGTAATGGTGGAACAGGAATTGTTGCAGGAGTTTTCTGGCCGATTTTTGTGTTTTCTTTTTTGAAGGGATATCTTAAATTGGGAAGTTTAGCTACTATCATCTCGCTATTTACTTTATTATTCACAATTATTATTGGAAAATTGAGCGATAGATACAGCAGAAGGATGATTGTGAAAATAGGAAGTGTATTTAACTGTGTATCTTGGTTGCTGAGGTTGTTTATTAGGAATACATTGCAACTCGTCGGGTTGTACTTATTTGGAGGGTTTAGTTCCATGGCTGCTGAGCTTCCATTTTCTGCATTGATGTATGACAAATCCAAAAACAAAGGTGAGTACTTTATCATGAGAGGATTTTATTTTTCTCTTGGAAGGATTGGAATCTTGCTTCTTGTCTTGTGGATCGGGAGCTTGAAAAGCAGTTTCTTCTTTGCTGGTTTGTTTAGTTTGCTGTATATGTTTTTATAAATGGTCTTGAGAAAAGCTTAAATAACTATGAGATTTTTTCTCTATTTATGATTGGGAAGCAATATGGCATCTTAATATCTACTGCAATTTCTGCCGGTTTAATTATAATAATATATCCTGCTTTGTTCCAGAGTAATTAAATGGTCTGAAAAAAATAGAATTGATGGGTATCTAAAAAGTTTTTTGGCTTCTTTATGCGCAATTTTTGGAATTATTTATTTGACAAACGAGGGTATTTGGTGGGGAAATATCTAGATAAGTATGCAGTAGAAAACTTTAAAAGTTGAAAATTTGAAAATAAAGGTTATGTTCTATCAGCGAATTAAAGAAAATTGGAGAAACTTGAGCAGTGAGTTGAGGCAGAATAGATTAATTGAGTGGAGAAGGTCGAATGCTGTTGTTAGAGTTGAAAGGCCTATGAGATTAGACAGAGCGAGGAGTTTGGGATACAGGGCCAAGCAGGGGATTATTATTGTTAGAGTAAGAGTTAGAAGAGGTGGAAGAAGGAGAGAGAGGCCTTTGAAGCATGGTAGGAGGAGCAAGAGGGCTACTGGCAGAAAGGTTTTGAAGATGAATTATTCGTGGGTTTGCGAGCAGAGAGCAAATAGAAAATATAAGAATTGCGAAGTTCTTGGAAGCTATCCATTATTAAAAGATGGAAAATATTTTTTTGCTGAGGTTATTTTGATTGACAGAGATCATCCTGGAGTTGTGAATGATCCTGTTTTGAGAAATATTGCGAAACAAAAAGGGAGAGTTTTCAGAGGATTGACAGTGGCTGGAAGAAGATCGCGTGGAATTCTAACTAATAAGGGGAAAGGGGCTGAGAAATTAAGACCTAGTTTAAGAGCGCACAGAGGAAGGGGGAAATAATAGGTAATTTTATATAGAAATTTTCTTTTGTGTTGTTATATGAAAAGAGGTTTTTGGAATTTAATTTTTTTACTGCTGTTGTTTTTTGCTAGTGCTTCAGTTTATGCCCAGGAAAATACTGTTACTTTTAATGGAACTATTCCAGAACTGACTATAGGAACCGGGATGAATAGAGATCTTTTGAACCTCAGTTATTATTTTTCAAGCAATAATACTGTGACTTATAAATATAAAGCAGGGAGTGACGGCATTGAAGGTCTTGTGATTGAGATAAATAGCGAAGGTATGGTTGATATTGAAGCAGGGAATCCTGGAAGCAGGTCTGCCATCTTTATTGCTGATGACGATATAACTGCTGCTCAGAGTAATGATGTGAAAATAAAAATAACTGGAGATGCAATTGTTAAAACAAGTTTTTCTCCCAATACTGACAGTGTTCAAATAGAAGAAAATAAAAATCAGGTGTTTGCTGTTTCTGGAAACAAAAGTGTTGAGTGGTATGTTGATAATGTAAAACTGAATCATACTGAAAAGATTTATGATTTTACTGGAAGCGTTGGGCTGCATACTGTTAAGGCTGTTGTCGACGGCGAGGAGAAAACCTGGACTGTTTCTGTCTTAGCTACTTTTGTTCCCCCACCTGTTTCTGAGCAACAAACTGAGGTTGAAGAAAAAGGACCTGTTTGCGGGAATGATGTAAGGGAAACAGGAGAAAACTGTAGTAATTGTGCTAGTGATGTTAAATGCAGTACCAATACTGAATGCTTAAATGGGATCTGTGTTCCAGTTAAGCAGAAAGGCAAACTGATTTTGTGGCTGAGCGTGCTTGCAGCTGCTGTTGTGTTTATTGTAATAATTAGTATTTTGATGAGGAAGATAAACATCGGAGCTGGATTTTTTGATAAGATTAAATCCATTTTTAGAAAAGAAAAAAATAAAGAAATTAAAATTGAAGAGGAGAGAATTGAAAAAATAGAGGAAGTTGACTTGAATCCGCTGGTTATTTATTTTAGAAACAATCTTGGGAAATATAAAAAAGAAGACCTTGTAAAACAAGCCCTGCAACAGGGATGGAAGCAGGAGCAGATTGATAATGCTTTGAGCAAAATAGGAGATGGGAATGACAACGCTGGAGACTATAAGGAAGCTGCTGAAGGAAAGCCATAATCCACTGTATTTTTACGATGATGATCCTGATGGTTTGGTGAGCTATCTTTTGCTGAAAAGGAGATTTGAAAAAGGCGTCGGGGTCATTATCAGAGTTAGAGGACTATCTCTAGATGAAGAAGAACTTTACTTGAGGAAAATTAATGAGTACAATCCTGACTTGGTTGTTTTTTTGGACAAACCTACTTTAAACCAGGATGTTTTTGACAAAATTAATGTGAGAAAGATTTGGATTGACCATCACGATGTTGTTGATGTAAAGAGGGTTTATTATTATAATCCCAGGGTGAAAAATAAAAGAGATAATAAGCCGACGAGCTACTTGTGCTATAAGATAACTAAGAAAGATTTGTGGCTTGCTACTGTCGGCGTTGTTGCTGACTGGAGCCTGGCTACTTTCAGCGAATTTAAAAAAAAATATAAAGGCCTTGTAGGGGGGATCGAACTTTTGGAAGATGTAAAAGCTGATGATGTTCTGTATAATACTAAACTTGGCGAATTAGTTAGGATTTTTTCTTTTATAATGAAAGGCAAGACAAAAGACGTGAAAAATAATATTGAGATGCTTTTGAAGATCAATGACCCATATGAAATCCTGGACAAGAAAAGCGAGAATGGGAAGATTCTCTTTGAAAGCGCTGAGAAAATAAAGAGCAAATATAATTCTTTCCTGAAGAAGGCGTTGGATACAAGCAGAAGAGCTAGGGGAAGGATTATTGCTTTTTCATACATTGCTGATGAAATAAGCTTTACAACTGATCTGGCGAATGAGATGATTCATAGATTTCCAGGAAAAATAATTGCTGTCGGTAGAATTAAAGAAGAGATGATGAGGATTAGTTTGAGAAGCTCTCTTAATGGTGTTGAGCTGCCTAAGGTTATTGAGAAAATTTTTAATGA
This sequence comes from Candidatus Woesearchaeota archaeon, assembly GCA_964372845.1. Taxonomy (GTDB): domain Archaea; phylum Nanobdellota; class Nanobdellia; order SCGC-AAA011-G17; family ARS1403; genus JACPIN01. Next base: position 8,640 of record CAYJRS010000030.1, read on the forward strand.
GATGAAAGGAAGCGGAGGGGGTCATGAGCATGCTGTCGCCGTCGAGATACATAAAGATGATTATAAAAAATTTATCAATTTGCTGAGGAAATATGTTTGAAAAAAAATTTATTTTAATTTTGTTGGTACTGATTCTGCCTGTGATTAGTGCTCAGAGTGAATTAGATTTCCAGGTTATTGAAGTCAGGCTGGATGGTGATGTAGTTCTGGATTACCAAACTTCTAGATCAAGACTTGATTACTTTACTGCAGACTTAAATCTTTTTCCTAAGAGTTCTTATAGGGAAGACGTTATCGAATTTAAATTAAAGCATGAGCCGAGCGCGAGCGTTATTATGAAAAATAATATTGAATATAAATGGGATAATAAGTTGGATGACTACGCTGACAGAATAAATTTTGGATACGAAAGCAAAATTAAAGTATGGAACAGAATATTTCAGATTTCTTCTGATGTTCCTCTTGCTAGTGTTGGTTTGGTGAAAGAGCATATTAAATACGTTGAGGAGACTGAGCTAGTTGACATTAACAACGAGATAAGAGAAAAGGCTATTGAGATTACCAGAGGGAGTGATAGTTTATATGATGCTACATTCAAACTTGCTGAATGGGTAAGGACTAATGTGAAATATGATTTGAATACTTTAACTGAGGAAGCAACACAGAAGAGCAGCTGGGTCTTGGAAAATAAACAAGGAGTTTGCGATGAAATTACGAATTTATTTGTCAGCTTTTTGAGAAGCATGAATATCCCTGTTAGATACGTAGTCGGGATTGCTTATAGCGATGCTGTTCCTGAAGGATGGGCTCCGCACGCCTGGGCTGAAGTGTATTTTCAAGGATATGGATGGATTCCATGGGATGTAACTTTCGGACAATATGGATGGGTTGATACTGGGCATGTAAAATTAAGCGAAGGGATAAGCGCTAATGATCCGAGTGTCGAGTATAGTTGGAAGGCTGTCAAGGTTGGGTTGAAAGAGAAAAACCTCAAATTGAATACAAGCATAATTGAGAAAGGAGATAAAATACTACCTTTAATTGAACTGGAAGCTGATGCTGTTTTTGATAAAGTCAAAGGTGGGAGCTTTATTCCTTTAGAAGTCACTGTTAAAAATCTGCAAAATTATTATCTTTCTACTTTGGTTTATGTCACTAGCGCTCCTGGAATCATTGGAGAGAATAGCAAAGCTGTTTTATTGAAACCATATGAAGAGAAAAAAATAAACTGGATTTTGAGTGTGCCTGACATTAATGGAGACTTTACATATAAATCTGAAGTCAAAGTTGCTGAAAGCTTTGGGAGTGAAAGCAGAGATGAAATCCTTATCGATGATAAATTTAAATTTTATAAAAAAGAGGATGCTGAGAAAGAATTGAGTGGAGCAGAATCGAATGTTACTAAAGGAAAAAATTCTGAAGAAGAGCTTGAAACTAAAATTTTACCTATCTCTTCTGAAAATGAATTAAATCTCGAGGAAGAAATTGAAGATAGAAGAGTATTCGCAAGAATTTTGAAGTTTTTTGATAATTTATTTTGAAATGGTTGAAATGGGATTAGAAGATAATTATGAGGACATTATAAAAAAAGCTGAGAGAGGATTAAATAAAAAAATTTATAGCAATAATGTTGATGAAATTGCAAGAGAATTGAATTTAAATGCTAGTGCTTTGAAGAAAATTAAAGAAGGAAAATACAAACCAAAAGATTTTGATTATGAAAGAAAATATGACGGGTTGAAAGTTGTTAATATTAAATGCGAGTTTTACGGTGGGAATGTGAATTCTTATTTGATATTTGATGAAGAGGATAATTGCGTTGTTATAGATACTGCACAGTCTCCTGAAAAAATAATTAAAGAAATTAAAGAAAGAAAATTGAATCTTAAATTTATTTTGCTAACACATGGAGATGGAGACCATGTTTATGGACAAGAAAAAATTGAGAAAGAGTTTGGAGTAGAAAGCTATTCTGAAAATAATTTGAAAGACAGCCAAGCATTAAAATTCGGCAAGAGGAAAATAAAAATTATTTCAACTCCGGGGCATAGCGGAGATTCTTTAACTTACTCTGTTGAGAAATTTTTATTCGTCGGGGATTTGATTTTTGCTGGTAGTTTAGGAGGAGCAAATTATTCTTATAATAAACTGTTGAAATCAGCACATAAAATTTTGAAATTTCCTGAAGATTATTTTGTTTTCCCTGGACATGGCCCTGTTACAACTGTTAAAGAAGAGAAAGAGAATAATGCGTTCATTGTTTAGTA
>CAYJRS010000031.1:0-3490 GCA_964372845.1 Candidatus Woesearchaeota archaeon
TCGCGAGAATGTCTGCCTGGTTGGCTCCAGTAAAATGGAAATGCTCAACCATTTCTTTTCTAATATAGTCAATGTCGTTATAGGTTTAATTTAATAACCTTTATTAGTAACCAATATAAGTAACATTCAATATATAAACCTTTTGGTTCTTAATAAAACCATGTATCCGGCAAAAAAAGAAAAAATAATTCATGGAAAGGTTCTAGAAACTTTAAAAAATAACCCAAAAGGATTGACAATGACTGAGCTTGTTAGGCAGACAAAATTCTCAAGAAAAGCAATCGAAAAGCACCTCCAAGTTCTAATCCTAGAAAATGAAATCTACATGAAGCAGTTTGGGGTTACAAAAGTTTATTACCCTAATCACAGAATTCATCATTTCGATTTTGAAAAAATAAATTACAACAATAGGATAATCTGGTTTGACATTCTAGAAAACGAATATGGTAAATACTTGCTAATACAAAAAAAGAAAAAAGAGAATGATGAATGGCAACATGAACATTCAATAACAATTCCATTAGAGCAAGCAGAAAAATTTCTGAAAGCCCTAAATAAAGTTTTGAATTCTGCAAGGATGAAGACATTAATTAAAAAAGAATAAGATTAAATTTTTTCTTTCAGCAACTCAACACTTTTTCTTCCTGCATAACCATCGTCTATCCCATGCCAATAAAGAATTTTTTCTTCAGGATATTTATAGCATAAGAAGATTTCATTTCCATCGAATTTAGAATAAAAATCAACTAATCCTATTGCAGGGTCCTTCACAAATACACCATTCTCCATTAGTTCGTTCATAATTTGAAAAAATTCATAAGCGCATTTATGTGCATCCATGGATCTCTTAGTTAAATTATACGCATCTAAGAATGCATCATCATATCTGACTTCAAGAGCATTCCTTATCTTCATCATCTTCTGCACCTCTAACATTTTGCTAAGAAGTTTCTTAACCTCTGGAAGAACAGCTTGAGCTTCATCAAGTGAAAAGTATCTCTTTTGCATTGTATTTAGCATGACTTATTAATTTTTATAGTTTGCTAAAGCTTTTAAATGCACATTAACAATTAAATAATATGAAGGTTTATTTGCAGACTTACGGTTGTCAAGCTAATGTTGCAGATTCTGAAACAATTGCAGGAATTCTAAAACAAAGAAATTATTTTCTAGTTGACAGCGAAGAAGACGCAGATACAATAATAGTTAATACCTGCTCAGTTAAAAATGCAACCCAATCAAAAGAGTTGCATTACATTAAAGAAAAATCAAAAACAAAAAAAGTCATAGTTGGGGGCTGCTTGACAAAAACTTTGGATATTAGAAAATATGCTCCCGAAGTAACAGCTGTTTTTGATACAAATTCAATCACAAAAATTTCAGAGATTTTGGAAACAGAGAAGGATCATTTCTCAGATAAAAAAGAAAATAGGATAGCTGCTCCAATAATAAGAAAGGATAAAGGAATTGGAATAATATCGATAGGAGAAGGCTGTCAAAATAACTGTACTTTTTGCGCAACCAAATTAGCAAGAGGAAATTTAAGATCTTACAGAATAGGAGACATCAAAAGAGCTTTTGAAAAAGCGGTTGAAGAAGGATGTAAAAAAATATATTTAACATCGCAGGATAATGGCTGCTACGGATTTGATATAAAAACTTCGCTTCCAGAATTATTAAATGAATTAACAACAATAGAAAGAGATTATATAATAAGGGTAGGAATGATGAATCCCTGGCACTTGACGAAAATATTTCCTGAGCTTTTAGAATCATACAAATCTGAAAAAATAATGAAATTCCTGCATATTCCAGTCCAGTCTGGCTCTGAAAAAATATTGAAGCATATGAAAAGAATACATACAGTAGAAAATTATATTCAGGCTGTAAGAGAATTCAGAAAAACATTCCCAGGAATTTCAATAGCGACTGATGTTATAGTAGGATATCCAACAGAAACAGAAGAAGACTTCCAGTTAACTTACAATTTGATAAAAGAAACAAAGCCAGAAGTTTTAAACATTTCAAAATTCTCCTCAAGACCTGGAACAAAAGCAGCAGAATTAAAGCAATTATCTTCTGAAGTAATTAAGGAGAGGTCTGTAAAGATGAATGGATTATGTAGGGGATATGGAAAAGATATGATTAGAAATAGAAAAATTACTACATAAATGTTTAAATAGAGATTATTTTTGTTTACATTTATGAAACAGTATCATGATTTATTGAAAGAAATTCTAACTAAAGGAGAAGTTCAATACGAACCAAGAACAGAGGAATATATTCTAGGAATTCCTGGATTTCAAAGAGTTTATGATCTAAGGGAAGGTTTTCCTTTAATGACTACAAAAAATGTACCTATTAGGCTTCCTGCAGAGGAATTATTTTGGAAACTAAGAGGAGAAAGGAGTGTAAAGTCTTTGTTTGATAGAACTGTTCACATCTGGGATGCAAATGCTTTCCAGAAATATCTTCAAAATAATGGATTGGATAAAGAAATTCCTAAACATACTAAAAGATGGGCTGAAGAATTTGAAGCATGGAAGGAAAGATTAAGTAAGGGAAAAGAAGATGGTGACTTGGGTCCTGTTTATGGTTATCAATGGAGACATTGGAAGAAACCTATATTTGTTAAAGGACATGCTGAAGGAATAGAATGGGTGCCAGATCAATGGGAAGTAAAAGAGGTTGATCAATTAGAAAAATTGTTGAAGGGAATTAAAGAAAAGCCAGGCTCTAGATATCATATATTAAATGCTTATAACGTCGGTGATTTATCTGATATGGCTCTAGGACCATGTCCATTCTGGCACCAATTTACAGTTTATGGCAATAGCTTAGATTTGCATATGGTACAAAGATCTTGCGATACCTTTTTGGGGATTCCTTTTAATATTGCTCAAGATTCTTTATTGGCTCATCTTGTGGCTAGAGAAACTGGATTAGAAGCAAGAAGATTCATACATACAACAGTTAATACCCATATTTATCTGGGGGTTCCTCCGAGATCTGATTTTTGGACAAATCCTGCTAATGTCACGGAGTTCCAAATGAGAGTCGATAATATCTCAGGAAAAGTAGATTATAAAGAAGTCAGAGACTGGTATCTAATTAAGGCACCAATAGAAAGAGAACTGGATGTTGGTAAGGACCATATTCCAGATGTTTTAACTCAATTAGCTAAAAAGCCTAGAGATTTACCAACTTTAATCTTAGAAAATATTCCATTATATGATGCTATAGAAAAACCTGCAGAAGAAATAGTCAGAGTTTCAGATTATAATCCTCATAAATGGAAAACAAATTCTCAGATGGCAGCTTAAAAATGGGAAGAGGTCTATTCATTGTTCTGGAAGGAGGAGACTACGCTGGAAAAGGAACACAGATTAAACTTCTTCACAACAAGCTTTTTGATTTTTCTGAAGATAATGGAATTCTTACAGAGCATGAGCCAACAAAAGATGCAAAAGAAATCAAGCAAAGGTTAGCT
>CAYJRS010000031.1:3590-10833 GCA_964372845.1 Candidatus Woesearchaeota archaeon
TTAGCTCAAGAAGAAATACTTTTATTCGGAAGAGTTGAAATTATTGATGGGAATCTATCCCCCAAAAAAGTTTCAGAACGGATTTTTAGTTTTGTTGAGCCATTATATCAAAGGATTAGAGTTTTTATTTAACTTTCTCAATCTTTATAGCCTCAACAGGGCATATTTCCTTAGCTTCTTCATTCTTTGCTAGCTCAGCGTCGGTAATAACACTTTTCTTCACTTTAGCTTTAGTATTATCATCATTCATGTAAAAATTTTCCTCACAAGCTGAAACGCAGGCATTGCATGCAATACACTCATCCGTGACATAAATTTTGTGTTTTGGCATCTTACTTTAAGCAAAATTAAGATTTATAAAGTTTTCAGTTTAAAAAATAAAAAAATTAACATTCGGAATAACCGCATGCATAGCACTTCTTACAACCCTCTTCAAATGCTAATTTTCCAATATCACATTCAGGGCACTTAACTCCATATGTAGGTCCGTTTTTCGAAAAAGATTGAAGTTTATTATCTTGTTCGCTTTCATCATTACCTTGTTGCTCTTTCTTTGGATCATATTTTTTCCATCCTCCTTTCACATCAGAATGTCTTCTTAATATTTCAGAAACTTCCAAATCAAATTCGGTATAATCTAAATTTCCAGCTAATAGATGTACAATCTTATTTTGTCTTTTTGCAATTTCATATTTTGTTAAAGCTTTTGAAAATCCCATCTCCAAAGATTGTATTCTTCCACCGCTTGTAGTAGTAGAAATTCCAGATCCTATCCCCTCTATTTGATCAATTATCTGTTCTAAATTTCCTCCACTCTTGAGCCACATAGAGGTTAATCTTCCCAATCCTTCCAACGTGGCAATTTCTTGTCCACCAGCACTTCCTATAGTTGCAAATGTTTCAACTGGTGCATAATCTCTTTTCGGATCTACTACGACTTGAACATGCATATTTCCAAATGGTGTTTGCTGCCTTATCCTTATAGAAGGCATCATTGGAGGCAACTTTAGAGGATTTTCAATGGTTCCTTGAGCTGGTTTTCCATCATCCTTTCCATGACCTGTTTCTAATACCTGAACATCTTTTGATCCATCTCTATAAACTGTTATTCCCTTCAGGTCATTTTTCCATGCCAAGAAGTAAGCATTTCTAACGTCTTCAACAGTCACATTATTCGCCATGTTTATTGTTTTACTTACTGCATTATCTGTAGCCATCTGAAAAGCTGTCTGCATTTTTATATGTGCTTCATAAGGAATGTCGTGAGCTGTTTTAAAAATTCTTTTTAAGTCATCTGGAACGCCCTCTATATTCTGGATATTGCCATGGTTTTCTTTTATTAATGGGAGAATTTTTTCCAGGTCCAATCCTCTTTTCTCTGCTTCACTTACAAACTGAGGAAGTGTATAAAGAAGTTTATCTCCCCCTCGTATCTTTTTTATCCAAGCCACTGCAAAAAAGGGTTCTATTCCAGATGCAACATCATAAAGCATAGAGATTGTTCCTGTTGGAGCAATTGTAGTCCTTTCTACATTTCTAACTCTATTTTCAGGGTTTCCGTCATCATATATACTTCCTTCAAATGCAGGGAAAACTCCTTTTTCTTTGGCTAATTCAACAGAAGCCTTCTTGGCAGTATCAGTTATAAATCCCATCACTTCTTCTGCTAGGCTGTATGCTTCTTCAGAATCATAAGGGATTCTTAGCTCTGCTAGCATATCTGCCCATCCCATTACCCCCATACCAATTCTTCTATGGCTTAGAACTGTTTTCTCAACTTCAGGAATTGGACCTTTATTAGCATCATTTACATTATCCATGAATCTCGTCGCTAATATTGTAGTTCTTTCTAGCTTATCATAATCTACTTCTCTTCTTCCACTTTCACTAATCTTAATCATGTTTGATAGAATTATACTTCCTAAATTGCATGCATCATAAGGATGGAGGGGTTGCTCTCCACATGGATTTGTTGCTCTTATAGATCCTTTATTAGACAGAGGATTGTGTCTGTTAATTGCATCAAGAAAGATCATTCCAGGATCTCCTGTTTTCCAAGCTAATTTTGCAACAGTTTCAAGAACATATGGAGCATATAATTGAACTGTTCCTTCTTCTGCAATTCTTCCTGCGACTTTTCCAGAGTAAGAGTCTATTACCTTTGTTTTTCCTGGATTCACATTTCCATTTTCCATATCTGGTTTTAGTGATGCAGGTTTGGGTTCTTCTCCAACTTCTGCTCCTCCAATTTTATTCTGTTCAATATTTCTTACAATTTGCTCGAGCTTACTATAATGAAATTTTTCTCCTCGCGGGAATTCTAAATTATAATATTCATTATCTTCCACAGCTTTCATGAATGAATCAAAAGCACCAATGGAAACATTAAAATTAGTTATTTCTCCTCTTACTGCTTTAGCATAAATAAAGTCGATAATGTCTGGATGAGTCACATCAACAATGCCCATATTTGCTCCTCTTCTATTACCAGAGTTTATTACTTCTGTTTCTTTATCAAACTGGCTTATGAAAGAAACCACTCCAGATGCGATTCCTTTTGACTTTTGCACATAAGTCCCCCTGGGTCTTAATTCTGAGAAATTATATCCGGTTCCACCTCCATTTTTGTGTATAATTGCAGCATTCCTTACAGATTCAAATATTCCTGATAAATCATCTGGAACAGGCAGTACATAACAATTAAATAAACCTTTAATATGCGTTCCTGCATTAGTCCATATCCTTCCTGCAGGAGAAAACTCACTGTTTGCAATCATCCAATAAAAATTTTCTGTAATCTCATCAACGTATTCCTGAGACTTTCCATATTGAAGTTCTACATCTGCCATTGTTTTAGCCATCCTGTAAATGGATTCTCCGGGTTTCTCTACAATTTCTCCAATTTCGTTTCTTACAAGATATTTTTTATCTAAAGCATATGATTGGTTATATCCTAAACTTTCTACAAATTTTCCAGAACCAACGTAAGTAGGATAACCTTTTACTCTACCATCATCCTTTGTTCCTTTTGAAGTTATAGCTTCTAATCCATCCATTCTTTATCACCTCTATTTTTTAATTTCTTTTATTTCTTTTTCAAAGTCTTTAACATCAGCAAAGCTCCTGTAGACAGAAGCAAATCTAATATAAGCAACCTTGTCGAGTTTTTTCAAAGCACTTATCACTTTCTCACCTATTTTTTCACTTTTTATTTCAGTTGATTTTAATCTTCTTAGCTCACTTTCTATATTATCAACAATCTTGTCAATCTGCTCGAGTGTAACTGGTCTTTTCTCACATGCCCTCAATATTCCTTTTCTTATTTTTTCCTTGTCAAACAGCTCTTTCCTTCCATCCTTTTTCACAACACTCAAGTCAACCCTTTCAATCCGCTCGTATGTGGTGAATCTTTTCTCACATTTCAGGCACTCTCTTCTCCTTCTTGTAGCGTCAAATTCCCCTGTCTCGCGTTTATCCACAACTTTTGTCTCAGTATTCCCGCAATAAGGGCATTTCATCGTTATACAACCTATTGTGTATCATCAGGCATTCAACAACAATATGTTGATTTCAACAAACAAAACTTATTTATAAAGATATATAAGCTATAAGATATATATCCTTAAAGTTATTTCATCAAATATCTTTTCAAAGGATCTAAAGCAATTTCAGACCAGCCTTCCACAACAAGCTCATTAGATGCACAAATATTCTCCAAATCAGAAATAGGTTTCAATTCACCAATATTTATTTCAGGATCTTTTGGCTTAATTTCTGTAGAGTCAGTTTCAACAATGTACAATATTCCAAAATGCACCTTACCAACCTCATCTGAATCATCATTAATGTATCCTAAAACCTTAATATCAATAACGCTTCCATTCATAGTAATTTCTTCTTCAACCTCTCTTAGCAAGCTAGTATAAATTGGATCTTTAGTTTCTTCTTCAATTTTCTCTATATGGCCTCCAATTCCCCAGGACCATTTATCATGCAGTCTTTTATCCCCTCCTTTTTGAGATCTTTGATAAGCAAAAACCGTTTTAAGAATAGGATTTACAAGCAGAGCATATCCTATCGGCTGTTTATGCCCAAAATCTATTTCAATAGGCCCTCTTTTTACAAATTTATAATTTTTTAAGATTCTAGAAACATAATCAACTTCATCATGGGATCTGAATCCCTGAAAATAACCGTCAGAAAACAATTTACTATTCTCAACAGCCATTATAAATATATTATCCTTGTCAGAGTCCAATAAATATCACCTCACACCTCTCTTTCCCCCAGGACCAGAGTAATTATCGCCAATTTGTTAGCCAATAAAGATTTCAAACTTAGCTTATATATAAATATTTATCAAGCGCAAAACAAGTTTTAAATAGTCTATTCTTTATAATGAGCTTATGTCTATAGCAATAGCAAAACATAGAATAAGAAAATTATTTTCAGAAGCAGATAAAATATTCTCTAAGAATCAAAAATTAGCAGATAGATATGTGGAGCTTGCAAGAAAAATCGGGATGAAGATGAATCTACGCCTTCCAAAAAACCTAAAGAGAAAGTTCTGCAAGCACTGCTACCATTATCTAAAGCCAGGAGTAAATTCAAGAGTAAGAATTCATAAACACAGGGTGATAATCTATTGTTTAAATTGTAAAAAATATACAAGAATACCAATAAAGCCTAAGAAGCATTAATTATTTTTCAGCCTCTTTTTTAAGTATCTTAAGGATTTCTTTTCCACATTCTTTCCAGAAATCAAGAATCTCTTCTGCCTGTATGGTTGTTGCTCTAAATCCTCTATAGTTTAAATCATGTCTTATTTTTTTAAATCTGTCAAGAGAATTCAACTTTATTTTTTCTTTTATGTCAAATTCTTTCAAGCTTTCAAGGCTTATTTCATGATTTGTCGCTTCATATCCTAAAAGCCTCCACTTAGCATCACCTAATTGTCTAACAGATTCATACATTTCTCTAAATATCAAAGTTGCACTGTCTTCATTTGCTTGTATAGCCATAGTAACTTTTGCATTAATTTCTGCAGAATTTATTATAGATTTGATTATCTCTACATCTTTTTGCCGATTCCTAATAATTCCTGTCTTTAACCAAATGTCAATAAATTCCTTTTTCATTTTTTAACTTCCAAAAACCCAGACAATGCAATTCCATTTGCTACGTTGTTAAATACTTCGATATTAATATATTTTCTGTTAAATAAATGCAATTGAATTTTTCTTTTCATAATTTTTTCTTTCCATTCGATAATCTTGTAATCTTTAACATCATCCGATTCTATTGCAATATCAATGTCAGAGTTTGAAATGTCTTCTCCCTTTCTGAAACTTCCAAAAAGAATAATTGCTTTTGGATTATTGTAATAATCAATAAGGTATTCAACAATTCCACTCTCATATATCAAACTTAAATTAAAAATTATCTTGTTTCTTATATAGAGCCAGTTTGTCTGATTTGCTTTTATTCTCCATATTTTGCTTAACTTTTCTATTTTAATCATTTCCATATTACATAGTTCTTCTAAAATCTTGCCAATATTTGCCTTAGCAACTCCAGCCTCTTTTGCTATCTCGCTCAGACTGAAGGATTCTTCTGGATAAAGGAATAAAACACTCATCACTCTATTTCTGGCGGTTTCTTCATAGAACATATGATATTTTTTACGAACAGTTGGTTTTATCATAGAACATATGTTCTAAAGTAGAACTATTTAAACTTTTCTGTCGTTTAATACCTTAAAAATTTTTTCCCAATCTTTCTTCGCCCAAACTTTTTCTAATCTCAAAGGATCTCCAAATCCTCTTTTAATCAATTCTTTATCGACGATGCCGCCTTTATGAGGGTGTCTATACTTTTTTGGCAGTGGGGAGCTAAAGCCGTGCATATAGTGAACTAGCTCATGAGCTAAAGTTGTATCTATCACATATTCTGGCACTAATTCATTTCTAAACAAGGAATTAATCTCTATAATAGAATCCTTTTCTTTCAGCTTGATGCACCCAAATCTGTATTTTCCTTTTCCTCGAAATTTAACATCTATTTTATTTACCCTGATAACCTCTGGAAACAGCAGCTCCCAAATTTTATCCAGTTTTTCTTTCAGCCAAATATCATTTCTCATTTTTAGAATAAAAACAACAACAGGGAATTTATTCCTCTTTCTTTTATTATCTCTCTTATTTTATCTATCCTGCTCATATTCAAAAAATATTTCCATCCATGCAATTTTTTCTTTCTTCCACATATCCCTTGTTTTACTAGTGATTCCAAAATAATCTCAACTAATCCGATATATTCTTTAGGAAGTCCTTTTTTTAAAGTATCAAGATATAAAGAGCCTTTGCCAAAGCAATTTTCATCATATAATTTTTTTATTAGTGTCCTGCTTAATTTAATATAATCACTCTTATTTATTCTGGTCATTAAAACCAAAAACAATAATATATATTTAAATTAGAGTATAAAAAATTAGCCTTATAAGGATAAAATAGAAACCTTTATAAATATTAAACATTTTGTTAATTATATGACCTCAATGTTCATTAAAATTGAAGGAGATAATGTAAAAAATAGAATTTGGAGTTTTTTAATAGTCCATTCTGAGTTTGATTATTCCATGAAAGAAATAGCAGATAATTCCGAAGTTAGTTACAGTGCTTTAAAATTAATATGGAAAGATTTTGTTAATAGAAATATTGTTATCCAAACAAGAGAGGTAGGTAATTCCAAGATGTATAGATTAAATAGAGATAATCCACAAGTAGAAAAATTTGTTGAATATTATTGGTCTGTGGTAGATTCTGGAATTGAGAAACAAAATATGATTGCTTAATTATCCCAATTTCTTTAACAGCCCAAAATCTCTAACTCTGTCTTCAACAACAATGATTTTAAAGTTTTTAATATTTTTTATATAAGGGCTTAATGTTCTTTCTTTAGTAATATCGCTCCCTTCAGTCAAAAAGTTAAAGCTAGGAATTACAATTAATTTTTTATTTTTATATTTCCCAACCAGGAAGCACTTAAATTTTTCCTCCGGTCTTGACTTAAAACTAACAGATGGATGCTCATGGCCGATGACAATAACTCTGCTTCTTTCATTAACAATCTTGTCTCCATGCACAAACAAGATATCATTTATCTTATAGCTTTCTTTTATCTCTAAACCTCTTTTATTAGATATTGGTCCCAAAATGGTATCATGATTCCCCTTAATCAAAAT
>CAYJRS010000032.1:0-8720 GCA_964372845.1 Candidatus Woesearchaeota archaeon
AATGAAGTTTCTCGATAAGAACACAATAAAGCTGGATAAGGAATTAAATGAACTGGATAAGTTCGTCTTAAATTTTATAAAAATTCTAGAAAGGCACACAAATTACGTGATAATAAGTGGTTACGTCTCGCTTTTATTCGGAAGGGCAAGGGGAACAGAAGACATAGATATATTTATTGAGGAGATTTCTAAAGAAAATTTCATAAAACTATATCGGGAGTTGGAAAAGAAATATTGGTGTCTAAATAGCGACGATGTAAATGAAATATATGATTATCTGAAAGAAGGGTTCCCGATAAGAATAGCAATTAAAGACCAAACAATTCCAAATTTTGAAATTAAGTTTGCAAAAACATTGCTAGACAAAGAGGCCCTAAAAGACCCAATAAAAGTTAAAACAGAATTAGGAAACATTAAGATTTCCTCATTGGAGAGGCAGATTGCTTTCAAAAAATACTACTTAAAATCCGATAAGGATTTAGAAGATGCAAGACACATAGAAAAGTTATTTAAGGAAAACATAAATCATAATAAAGTAGAAGAATATAGAAGATTAATAGAAAAATGCAAAAGCTAAAGCCAGATAAAGATAACAAGCAGGAAAGAATGAACTTTATAGAATACTGGGCAGAGTTTGTAAAAAACAACCCAGACAAAGTGTGGAGCAGACAGCAAAAACTGCTAATTGACAGCCAGATAAAAAACGCACAAGGTTTCAAAATTTCAAGAAAGGATTATCTGGAAATCAAAAAGAAATAACTTTTTAAAACAGCTAATTCTATGTATTTTTGTCCTTACTTTTTTCTAAAAAGTAAGAATGCGGGAGTGCCGGAGTGGCCAAACGGGCTAGATTCAAAAAAGAAAGCCAAGCTTAGGTCACAGTAAGAAACCTAGTGGCTTAGTGCCTTCACAGGTTCGAATCCTGTCTCCCGCAGTAGCCTAAAAGAGGAAAATTAAGGAGGTCACTTAATATATGGAAAATTGTGATTTCAAGGGCGATAGTTGGAAAGAGCCACCAGCAAGAATAATTAGTTTGGAAGAGGATAACTATCGTAACTGGTTCGACAGGAAAATTTTTGCTCTCTATCCTGATTCTAAACTTGTTGAAAAGCTTGATAAATTGAGTGAAACGATAGAACCATATATCTGTGAAGGAGAACCAGGATCTGGTACTTCAGTTTTTGTCGCTGCGGTCCACGATTTAGGTAAGCAAAAGGGGTATTTGAAAGACCACTTTTGTTTATGGACGAACATCATCAAAGATGTGAAAGAAATAGAGACGGTGCTTTTTGGACATCAACAGTATTCTGACAAAGGCTATTTAATGAGTTTCGATGGATTGATAAAAGAAAACGAAGGCGGGACACTTGCGACTCATCTTGATAAACTTCCTATGAATATTCAGAATGTTTTGAATGATTATGCAAGAAGCAATAGAATTGCAGTTGGCGGGACAGTGAAACGGAAAGAGGTAAAGACGAGAATAGCCTATAGAGTAATTGGGGATACAATAAAGTTAGTGGAAGAAGGGAAGATTTGTAGAGGTCTATATAACAGTATGATTGATGTAGTAAAAATGCCAAATCTAAGGGATCACAAAGATGATATCCCTTATTTTATGCACGTTATTTTGTATTCCATATATGAGAAAGAGAAAAGTAAATATCAGGGAGAGGATCTGGATAAAAAAATAGGATCCATCCAGAAAGTAGTAAATGCTTTCGACGAAAAAGTGATGGATAAGTTTATGGAGTATCACTGGCCTGGAAATCTTAAAGAATTAACATCAAAGATTGAGAATGCAATTTTGTATGGTTCTTGGGACCACATCCGATTTGATCCTGTAAATAAGAACAAAATTGATTTCCTTTTGAATGAAATAGTGAATGTTGCGTTAATGGATCAGGATTTAAGGAAAGAGGGATTAAGAGATACACTTAAATCTCGGGTAGAAAAAGCCCTCATTATGGAATTAGTTAAAAGACATGGGAAAAAATTAAATTTTCTAAGCTCAATTCTTGGTGTAAATCGAAATACATTAGCCAACATTTCAGCATACAAAAATCTGAAAGAAGAAAACCTGTTCTGACAAAAGGTCTACGTTCTTTGTATTGAACTGCCAGTGAAGTTAGAAATGATTACTTCTTAAATTTGATCCTGTCTCCCGCAAATCATTATCAGAAAGATTCTAAACCAAACAAAAATAAATACTAAAAACACACTCGCCAAAAAAGAAACAAATAAATTATTAAACAATCCGAAGATATAAGAGCTCAAAAATAAAATAATTGCGAGCAGCAAAAAAGCAGGAACAAAAATATAAAATTTATTTATTGCAAAAACTAATCCTCTAATAAAAGAATTAATCAACTTTCCATCAATCGCATAGTAGCTAAAACTAATCCAAGCAAAATAAAAAAACAAAATTAAGATTACAGCAAAAATGCCGTAGCTGAATCCATACTGATAAAGCAAGTAAAATACACTAGCAAAAAGAACAAACCAGATAAGTGTTAACAGGAAAAAATTAAGGAAATATTTCTTGTTATAATCTTTAAACAATGGTTTTCCATGTATTAAATTAACACTTATTTTCCATAAGATTCCATTAAAGAAGCCGCTCAATAAAAATAAAATTGCAAAAGATATAATGACAGCCTTAAAGATATCATCTAATATGTTAGATAGCGAGATTAAATTATCATACAGGTAGTTAGCACTGACGTTTTCATCGACGGTAAACCCCTGCTGAAAAGCTCTCAACTCATTAACGTTATCAGAAACAGAGGTCACAGTAACAAGTGCAAGGACCATCAGAAGCAGGAAAAATAAAAATTCTATCCCGAATAAAGCAAATATTTTCTTATCTTTTAGTTTTCTCAGGCTTTCCAAAAATAATTTTAAAAAGTTCATATTAAACACCTAAGATTGGAGGAACAGTTTCAGTTTTCCAGATTTCATAATACTGATTTACCTTCTCAACATAATTATCATCACAAGTTGTACATCTGCAACCAGCCCCATTATAAAGCCTTAAGGCGCGGTCCCATCCATAATAGCTCAAAAATTTTTTATTCAAATCTCCATCCTTATCTGCAGGACAATATCTATTTATCGTATCTCTATAATAATTAGTAACAAAATTAGAGTTAGCATGGTTGCTCTTTAAAATCTGAATTCCGCTCTGAATATTATATCTGACGTCATTTTTCAACCTATCAGCATCAAAGCTTAGATGTTGGCTTGGAACTATCTGCATAATCCCCACTGCATTAGCTTTAGAGAAAGATTCCTGTACACCTTGAGATTCAACAGTGATTATAGCTAAAACTAATCTCTCATCAACCCCAAATTTTTTGCTTTCACTTGAAATAAAAGTCCAAATGCTAGACCCATATTTACCCAAGTTCGCTTTAGTCGCTTCTATATTGTCCTTCACAGTCTTTTCTTCCAAAACCTTAGGACCTGGAGATACAGGCGTAGGAGCTGGCGCAATTTTAGTTGGTTCAGTTGGAACAGGTGTTGGAGCAATTACTTCTCTTCTCAAAACACATCTTCCATCCTGGCAAACACTTCCAGTAGGGCAGCTAACAATTTGCGGAACACATTGATTTTGCTGGCAGGAATATTCTTTTAATTTCCCGTCAGAACATTCGTCCACAAAGACTTTAATGTCGCCATTTCCAGAAATACAGCTTTGTTGTCTTGATATATCATATCCGCCAGAATCAGAACACCCTTTAAACCCAGGATCATAAATAACAATTTTCCTCTCTTTTATAGAATTAATAGTTCTTCCATTTTCATCTCCACATATAGGATCACTCAATGCAGCATTTTTAACTAAACTGAATTTAATCTTATATAATCCAGAATCAGGTGCATCAACCCCAGTTCTTGGATCAGGAATATCCCAGATTATAAACCTAGCATTGTTAGCAACATCATGAGCATTCACTCTCACAGTTTTCTTAAAGTTATTATCCTCCCCAATGATCTCAACCTTTATCTGAACTCCCTCATTAGGTCTCGTAATTTGAACCAAGCCAGCAGGATTAACCTCAATCCTATCACCTAATCTATATTGTGGAATCACTCCAGTTTTATCAAGAAAATTAACGTTGCTAGTAAATACTGCCTGGCAGTCGCTTCTAGAAATTCCAACGCCAATGGATTCGCTTCCAGGATCACTAGCCTTTTTTGGATTGGTCCCGAGGATAAATTCCCTAAGATTAGTCAGCCCATCAGCATCAGCATCTTCAGCAGCATCATTTTTATTATTCGGACCAAATCCCATTTCTAATTCCCATTCATCAGGCATGCCATCATTATCAGTGTCTAATTTCCCATCATACAATCTAAATTCTCCAAAAATCGTATCATCCCCCCTTTGCCCAATAGTAAAGCATCTTGGCTCTATGAATTCACTAGGAATATTTACACATGCTTGACTATAATCTACACTATCGAGAATCTGCACAAAATCAGTATGATAATCTCCAATTTTATTCAAAAATCCACTTTGCCTATCCAATCTAGGGCTTCTTACTCCAGATAAAGTTTGCAAAAATATCTCATATCTTAAATTATCCCTTCCAGCTAAAATCATCCAATCAATGCTGTATTCAAAAATTTTCTCTCCGGTTGGAGCTCTATATATCTCTCCAGTATCTGTCCTGAGAGGTTTAGAATCCCAATTCAAAGATACGCTAGTTTTTAATACCGGCCTGTTAAGATCCAATCTAGTAAACGAATCTATCTCTGGCAATCTTTGATATATGGCCAATGAGCAGATAGTTCTTGCCAACGGTAATTCTTCATAACCCAAAACTCCCCCGCCAGTAGCCCTGCCAAGTTCAGCTAAATCTCCTTTAGCAAAATTTCTAGCATCTTCAACAGAGTCTTTAACTCTTTCCTTCAAACCCTGAGCAACCCTGGCATCTTCCGTTGGTCCTTTTGTACTGCCATCACCAATGCTACCTCCTCTGCCAAAATTAAATGCTTTCTTTATTAAATCAGTCCCATGGAAGGATTCTAATTCTTCTAAAACAAATTTACAAATTCCTTGATTCAACAATTTATCACATTGAGCAGTATACCTTCCGCCAGTTTTAGCTTCTAACAAGCAGGACCTCCAAGAATCAGCAATCGCCCTTAGCTCATATAATTTCATCAGAATTCCGCTAACACACCCGCATCCAACACTTAATATCAAACTTTTCTGAATACTAGCAGTTCTGCTTCCTAAAGTAACAGGTTCAGTTACAAGTTTAGGAATTTGTGTCTCTGTACCAGGATATTTTTTAATAACTCCTTTTTCATCTTGTTCATAATCAATATCAGGTTTTCCATCTCTATCTAAATCATCTGGTATTCCATCGCGATTTAAGTCGACATATTTTGGAACCTCTTTCTGTCCAACTTCAATATTAGCAAATCTGCACCAATCCTTAGGGCAAACAGCAGCAGCACACATACTTCTCCCACTTATAACAAAACTCTTTTTCTCAAATCCAATGCTTCTAACTTCTTTAGGACCATACCATATAATATCAGCTAAATTGCCAAAACCAGTGCCTAGAGATAAAATCTTAGTAGCAAACACAGCAAAGATTGAATAACTGCACCATCTTAATGTAAATCTATAAGCTTTGTCAAATTTAGGAATCAGATTATTTGTAAATTCAATTATCTTCTCAGCTACAGCAATCCCTCCATCCAAGGCAAATTCAGGAGGCTGCAAAGCTAATGTATCTATCGGAATAAAGAAATCTATCTCCTCCTGCTCAACAGGATAAACAGGAACGCAATCTCCCTCTTCATTTTCATCTTCATTTTCATTTCTCAAACATTGATTGATCCTTATCCTGCAAGTTGTTTTTATCTCGTCTATCCCTTTAATTCTTTCAGAAGCCAATCCAATAACGCTTTTAGTCCTAATGTCTGTATCACTTCCAGTTTCTGCTCTTTGTCTTACTCTAAATTGTATCACCCTTTTCTCATTCTGAGCATTTGTCATCGGAACAGCTCTTGCATCAGAAATAAAACTTCCAGGAATCTCTCTATATTGACCACTAGTTTTATCTATTCCAACGCCAGAATCGCAGCTCACGCTAACATCTCTCAATTTAATAGCTTGTTTTTCAAAAGTCGGATTTTTTACAAGGTCAATTTCCTGATAAGCTAACACTCCATTTCTAGTATCAGTAATCCAATTAACCTTCAATGTTGCAGGAGTTAACTTCCCTCTTGAAACACTCCAGAAATTAATCAACCTTCCTGTTTGGCTAGGCCCGCAACCACTATTACTAGGACCATTTCCAACAGGCCTATCATTAAGAGAAGTTCCTGGGCACAAATCACCATAAGGAGTATCATCACAACCGAGCTGGTTAAGTCCAGTCAAACCTCCATGCTTAAGACTTCCTCTTGGCTCGTCGCATATCCTGTCTCTATCAGTATCATAAGCATCTCCGAATTGAGGACCACCTACGCCTCCTTGAATTTGAGCTAAAGCAAAAGATAAATTAAAATTAATCCCAATTATCAAAGCAATTATTATTATTGAAATTATTTTCAGTTTCATTCAAACCTCAGCTCCAATTTATCCCTATGCAATCCGCTCAGTGCTCTTGCATCAAAGTTCTCAGCATACTCCTCATAACTTTGTGGAATTCCATTTGATAATGCAAAAATTATTATCTTATCATTATTCAATAAATCATTCTCAGAAATAAATACATCAAAATCAGCCCCGCCTAGTAAAACATTATCGATTTCTTGAGAAGGAATTTCTTGTCCTTGATATTTGCTTTTAGGGATTATAACTTTATCATCTAAAATTAAATTAATCAAAACATTGTATTCCTGCTCAGGTAATAATTCAATTTTTCCTACACCATCGCCTTCAAATACTATTCCAGTTTGGTCTTTAATAATACCATTTTCAAATATATTAAATTGGACACTAGCCACCTCATTTTCCTTTAATCTTCTTTCACTGGCAGCTCCATTTTCTAATTCAATAACTCTCAACTCAATTTCTTTTTCCATTAAAGGTTTCATGACTCCAAATACTCTCTTCTCTCCGCTATCTAAAGTAGTTAATCCCTCGCTGAAACCGCCATAGCCTTCCTTGTTTAATCTTACCTCCCCATTAAAGCACAGTGGAAATTTTTTATTTAATCTGGCTTCATTATCTTCAAGTTTAGTATCTCCGACCGCACAGCTGTTAACACCGCAAACATATAAAACCTGAACATCTCCTAATGGCCTTCCTGTAATGGCATCGATGGTAACAACATTAACAGACTCGCTTAATCTTTGATCATCGTCACAAAATCTAGTTATTCTATCTCCAAAATCTGTATCAATTTGCTCTCCTTCAATGCTCCTTCCAGCATAATTGTCTATCATAGAAACTTCTACCGGAAATCTAAATAAAAACCCATCTTTCTCTAAGTTAGCCATTAACGGATATTGAACACTATATCTGAAATTATAAGTTGTATAGCAGAATAAAGGCAAAAAAGGCAGTCCTAATTTCATAGTATCTGGTTTTAATACAGCTCCATTTCGTGGATAGATATCTAAAAAGATCGGCCAATCTTTGTTGTAGTAAAAATCAACAAAAACATTATCATAGTTTCTAGAAGACACATCATCAATAACTAGATTAATATAATTCCCGCCATAATCAAAATTTTCTGCTCCCTTAACTCGCAAAAATCTCATTCCATCACTCAAAATTTCCTTTACATCTTCTTTTACATCTTCCATAATCCAAGTTTTAGGATTGCAGCTATAATCGAATTTAGCAATAGGAGGGATATCAATAATATCAGAATCTTCATCTTTCGAATAGCTGGCAATCAATTCAAGAGCGGCTCTTTCAAATGGAGCATTTCCTATTCTACCAGATCTTATTTCTCTATTAACAATGTCAACACCCATATTATATAATAATTTTAAATCAACAGGGATATTAACTCCTATATAATCAGCCAAAGAATAAACATTGTCTTTTATATTAACTTCAATATCAGACTTAAGTATAACAAAAACACCTCCGTCTGCGATTTTAACATCACTAATTATCTCCTCATTATTAAACTCAAAATCAGAAAATTCATAGAAATCACATTCAGCATTAGCTCTTCTATTAATGTAATTTTCTAACTGCAATTCCATCTGTTGTGGAGAAGGAACAACAACTTTATTACCATAAATCCAGTAAGGTATTTTGGTCAGAGGATCTGCTTGTAAGTACTGTTTAGAATTAATGTTTTTAGGAATTTCAATATAACCTCCCTGAAAGCCTAATAATTCTATTCCATCAACAGCAATGTTTTCAACGCAATTATTTATATAGCTCACAACGCCTTTAGCCTGTTCGGGAACAACACTAACTCCAAACAGTTGACTTTCAACTCTCTGCCTGAAACTTTCATTCTGTAAATATCCTATAAAGAAAGCAGCAAATAAAATTACAACACCCGCTATAATAAACAATGTCATCTGTCCTCTTTTATTTAAAGGCATCATTTTTCTTTTATCCTTTTTTTGATCAACTCAATTATCTCGGTATTAATATCATTGTTAATAGATTCCTTAAATTTCTCCCACAGTTTCTCATCCTCGATAAGAAGAAGATACTTTTTCATTGTTGTAGCAGTTATTTTAAAATATATAAAGTTTTCTTAGTAACTTACTTACTAACT
>CAYJRS010000033.1:0-8656 GCA_964372845.1 Candidatus Woesearchaeota archaeon
GATGATACACCTGGATGCACGATTGAAGCTCAAGCATTTACTAGAGATTTAAATAAATTTAATAAAATAAAAACCGTTGTTGTTGGAATCTCTGGCGGTGATGAAACTATGAAGAAAAAATTTTGTGAAAAGTATAATTTGAAAGTTTTGTTGTTGAGCGATCCTGACTTTTCTGTTTGCAAGAAATATGGTGTTTATGGTGAAAAATCTTTTATGGGAAATAAGTTTCTTGGAATTAAGAGAACTACCTTTGTATTGGATAAGGATAATAAGATAATGAAAATATATGAGAAAGTGAAGCCGGAAGGGCATTCGGAAGAAGTTCTGGAATTTTTAGAGTGTGTTAAAGAATAAATTACTTCTTAGTATTTCTTTTTTCTTGGCCTATAGTGCACTTCAAATATTTCTTCTATTGAAGGATAAGGAGAAGCCCCAGGAATAAATTCTTTTCCATTTTCCACTCCAACATCTGCCAGAAGATAAGGTATGTTTTTTGTTCTTAATTCCGACTCAAGAAGCCACGAATATTTTCTTGTCCATAGTTGCGATTGCACAATCCTAATCAATCCTGATTTTTCTATAATCCTTTCATTATACATCTCTATATTATAAAGACTAGGAGTTTTTGTAATTGCTTTTATCTCTATTCCAGAAATTCTTCCGCTCTGTTTTCTTTTTAAACCCAGAACTATCTCTGTTAATTTATCTTCACTAAATTCTTTTAGTTCAAAAACTTTTAGCGTATTTGTAAGTAGCATTTTATATTTTTTAGGTTTACATAATCTTTATATTTATTTCTATAGAAAAACAATTATATATCAGTTAATATTAATATTATTATGATAAATTACATCGGTTATACTCTTATTAGTGTTTTAATCGTAAGCTTGATTTCTCTTGTCGGTGTTTTGACTTTGTCTTTTAAAGTGCATACTTTGAAAAGATGTTTAATATACTTGGTTAGTTTTTCTGCGGGTGCTCTACTAGGGGATGTTTTTATCCATCTTCTTCCTGAAATCATTGGAAAAAATGGATTTGAGTTAAATATTTCTCTATATATTTTATTCGGCATTTTGTTTTCTTTTATAGTTGAGAAAATAATTAACTGGAGACACTGCCATCATCCAACTACTAAAGATCATCCCCACCCATTTGCGATTATGAATTTAGTAGGTGATTTTTTTCATAATTTTTTAGATGGACTGATTATTGGAGCTAGTTATTTGGCTTCTATTCCTGTAGGAATTGCCACTACAATCGCTGTGATACTGCATGAGATTCCGCAAGAGATAGGAGATTTTGGAATCTTACTACACGGCGGTTTTTCTAAAAACAAAGCATTGTTTTTTAATTTCGTAACTGCTTTAAGCGCTGTTCTAGGCGCAGTTCTTTCTTTTATTTTAGCTGCACGCGTTGAGAATTCCTTATCATTTCTACTTCCTTTTGCTGCTGGAAACTTTATTTACATTGCCGGAGCAGATTTAATTCCTGAACTGCATAAATATGAGTTTACGACAAAAGGCTCATTTCTACAGCTACTGGCAATTATTTTGGGAATTGGAATTATGATAGGTTTGTTATTTTTAGAATTTTAGAATATTACTATAATTTATAATTATTTATAATCTTTATTGAATTCTTAAGAAATAATCCAATGATATCATTCCTGCGCCGACTAAAATTAATAATATTGTCGAGGCTAAAGTCATGAAGTTTAACTCCCAGCCTTCTACAAAATTTAATCTCTTTACAACTTTTCTGTGATAAATGCCTAGAACCATAACTACTGTCAGCATTGATGCGAAGAATCTTGTTCCTAAACCAAACAAAATAAATAAACCGCCGTAGAATTCTGCGACGATTAAAACCCAGGTCCAAAATATTCCTGGCTTGTAGCCTATTAGATTGAGCCATTTAGACATCGATTCTTTGTCTTTTAATTTCTCGTAACCATGGGCTATGAAAAATGTTCCTAGAAAAAACCTTACAACTAACAGCCCCACATCCATCATTGGCATAATCTACTTTTGATACTTTCTTGCTTAAATACTTTTTTATAGATATTTGTAACTAAAAAATAGCAATAGGATGTTTATTAGATAAATAGATGTGCACACTAAGCAGAACGTTTTTAGTTTTATGTAGGATAAATAAGCCAGATAAACTGTCCCTAAAAATGAAAAAATTGAAATGAAAAAAATGAAACTGATTAAATTTAACTGCGCTAGGAAAAATATTGAAATGTAGAAAAACATTCCATAAAATGAATTTGACTTTCCCAATAATCTTCCATATTTACTTAAAAATGCTTTTGTGCAAGAAATATTTTTACTGATGTTGCAAACAGGCTTGTAGTTTTTATTTTTCGATTTTTTTTCCACGTAGTAGGAATAGAATGAAAGCCAAAATCCGATAATTGCAAGAAGGTTTATTACCATTTTTTATTCCAAATATTTTTATATACTTAAAACTTTCCTATTGTGATGATTACTAAAAAGATAGATAAAAAAATAGGTCATGAGCATAATCCTTCTGGGAAGTATATCAAGAGCTTTGTTTATGGCGGACTTGATGGTACCATTACAACTTTTGCTGTTGTTGCTGGTGTTGTAGGTGCTTCTTTGAGTGCTAGTGTTGTTTTGATTTTAGGTTTTGCAAATTTAGCTGCTGATGGAATTTCAATGGCTTTTGGTGATTATTTATCCTCGAAAGCTGAGAAAGAATATTGTAGGGCTGAAAGAAAGGAAGAGGAAAAAACAGCTCGGTATCCAAAGGTTGAAAAGAAATCTCTGATAAAAATTTTTTGGGAACAGGGATTCAGCAGAAAAGATTCTAGGTGCATCGCTGCAGTTGTATGCAAGAATAAAAAAGCCTGTGTTGATCTTATGCTTTCATATGAACTAGGTATTGCAAGGAAAAGGCAAAATCCTATGAAGAATGCTGCTATTACTTTTAGTTCTTTTGTCTTATTTGGTTTTATTCCGCTGATCGCTTATGTTTTTTCTAAATCAGTTTCTATTTTTCAGCAAGATACTTTCCTTATCGCTTCTGTATTTACTGGATTGACTTTATTTAGTCTTGGGGCTGTGAAGTGCAAGGTAACTGGAATGAACTGGCTCAGATCTGGAGTTGAAATGCTGCTTGTCGGCGGATTGGCTGCTGTTGCTGCTTACTTTATAGGGTATTTTATCTCAACAATGATTTAATTTTTTATTCAAAAAGGCCTTCTAATCTTTTTGCATTTCTCTCGGCTTCATCAAGTAATGCCTTGTCAATGCTTATCCTGAAGTTTTCCTTTTCCTTTAATTTTGAGCGAGGATGCTTATCTAAATAGACTTTCACAATTGAATATTTTAAATATTCTATCCCTTTTTCAAAGCCTTCTCTGTATATTCTGTCTTTCCTATATAACCTACCTAAACTAAATGCTGCAATTCCGGTCGCTACATTCGCACCTACATATATCCAGCCTGTTACTTCCATAGATGAATATTTAAACAAATTAGTTTTTAAAATTATGCTATGAAAAATATTGATATAGATTCAGTCTATAGAATTCTGTCTAAAGAAGTTAAGAAATATAATGCTCCTGTTGTAGACTTGATTGAGATTCAAACCAATGATCCATTTAAAGTTTTGATAGCGACTATATTATCTGCCAGAACAAAAGATGAAACCACTGCTAAAGTTTGCGAAAGATTATTTTCTAAAATTAAGGATTTCAAAGATCTTGAAAATTTTTCTGAAAAAGAAATTCAAAAATTAATCTACCCTGTTGGTTTCTATAAAACAAAATCTGAACATCTTAAAAGATTACCAAAAATTTTGAAAGAAGAGTTTAATGGAAGGGTTCCTGATGAGATTGATGATTTATTAAAACTTCCAGGTGTTGGAAGGAAGACTGCTAATTTAGTTAGAGCTGTTGCTTTTCGGAAACCTGCCATGGCTATTGACGTACATTGTCACCGTATTTTTAATAGATTAGGTTATATTAAAACAAAAACCCCCAATGAAACCGAGAGGATTTTGAGAGAAAAATTGCCTAAAAAATATTGGGAGAAGATTAATTCATTGTTGGTTGCTTTTGGACAAAATATTTGCAGACCTTTAAGCCCATATTGCAGTAAATGTCCCATAATTGATTATTGTAATCAGGTTAAGGTTGATAAGAAAAGATAGTCGAAAAGTTTAAAAATAGTAAAGAGAATATCAATAGAGATGAAGGGTGCCATGCTGATCCGTGCCTGGGCTTTTGCCGAAAACACGGTTTAAGTAGGTTTGCTCTCAAAGGGCCCCCCGAATCATATTTTCTATATCATTCTCTGAAAGTATTCTTTGAGGTTTTATTTTACCTCTTTTTACATTAGCAGCAACTTCATGAGCTCTTGATTTTTTAGTGATTTGTGAAAACCTAAT
This sequence comes from Candidatus Woesearchaeota archaeon, assembly GCA_964372845.1. Lineage (GTDB taxonomy): Archaea > Nanobdellota > Nanobdellia > SCGC-AAA011-G17 > ARS1403 > JACPIN01. Next base: position 4,417 of record CAYJRS010000033.1, read on the forward strand.
AAAATTTTTGTCAAAGTTTGGATGGACCTTTCTAATAAAGGAAATTAAAAGGGATTTTATATAATCATCTTTTCCTTCATATTCTTTATCAATCACAATTTCAACTATTTCATGAAGATAATTTTCTAATGTATAATATAGACAGATTACAAATAACTTTAAAATCAATTGCTTCTCTTTCTTGTATTTATCTATTAATCTTCTTTTTACTTCCTTTGGTAATAATACCGAATATTCAATTCTATTTGATAAAGCAATAACTGTGTCCATGTTTTTCTGCTCTATTTTCCCACTCTGGTCTATTTCTATTCTCATTATTTTTTTAATAAACAGAATGCTTAAATATTATTCTGTAGAAATTAATTGAATGGATTTGCGTAAAAATTATGAAGAAAAAAAAGATGAAATTATTAAAAGATTGAGTGATTTCAAAAATATTAAAGGTGATGATTTATTCTATGAATTATGTTTTTGTTTGTTAACCCCGCAGTGTACTGCAAAGAAAGCTGACGCTATTGTTAGAGAATTGAAGAAAGCTGATTTTAAAAATAAAAATATTAACCCACATAAATTCTTGAAAACTACTAGGTTTCATAACAATAGGACAAAATATTTCCTAGAGATGAAAAATAAATATAATTTTATTGACAGAGAATTGAGAAATTTAAAAGGCAATGAAGAAAAAAGGGACTTTCTTGTTGATAATCTTAAGGGCATTGGACTAAAGGAAGCCACACACTTTTTGAGAAACACTGGAAATGAAGGCTTGGCTATACTTGACAGACATATCCTAAAGCATTTATTAGAGCTGAAGGTCATTGATGAACTCCCTAAAACACTAACAAAGAAAAAGTATTTTGAAATCGAAGATAAATTTAAAGAGTTTTCAAGGAAAATAGGAATCCCAATTGATCATTTAGACCTGCTGTTTTGGAGCATGGAGACCGGGGAAATTTTTAAATAAAGATGATTTGATATAAATCTTCTAGCATCTAAATTTATTCTTTCGGATTTACATGAATTAGATTATCTTTTATTTTAAATTCAACATTTAAGAATTGTTTGATTAGCCAGATGTTTGTTTCTGCATGCATAGTTAACTCTGGAATCTTTATTATACTTTTTCCTTTTGCTAATGCTAAATAAGGAAGAATTTGATCTGTCATAAATTTATCTATAGTTGCTTTCGAATCTATTTCTTTTTTCAATCCAAGAGCTGCTTCCTGTCCTACTTGCTCTGCTGTTTTTATTTTTTCTCCGACTACATCGTATCCTAGAACAGTGTTTTCGAATTCTGCGGTTAGTAAAATTCCTGAACCTGTTGAAAAGGATGGAAAATATTTGTTACAGATACCTAAATTATAATCACTTAATGTTTTCCTAGCCATTTCAGACTGCCTTTCAGCTACTTTCCTCTTCTTTAAAGATTCTGAAGCTTGTGAAAAGAATTTTATCGAATTCAGATTTCCTCTTTCTGTTAATTGCAATGGTTTAAGGTTTGTTTTCCTTGTAGTAACTTTTAATTCGGCTCCTCCTTTTGGATAAAATCCGTGGCTTATTGTATCTATTTTTATATTATAATTCATTTTCTGCAAAATCGGAATTAAAACTTTTTGAAAATATGGAATTGAGCTCGCATTTAAATTCCAAGTTCCTCCTCCCTTAATATGAATATTCAAATCATGATGTGTTCCAGCTATTAACAATGATTGTAGAACAAGCGCTGTTGAGCCTGCTGTAGAAATATTTACCTCTAAATCTGTATTCATTATTTTTCTCGGTATAAAAGATAATTTTGTTGAGTGTAGCTCATCGCCCTCAACTTTTGCATTGCATAGTTTTGCTGCTGCTCTAACTGTCTGCAGATGCTGCTCTTTTAGTCCTGGCTCTTTTCTTCCCTTTCTTATATTTGTTATTGTGAATGGCTTTTGAGTTATTATAGATAATGCAAGAGAAGTTCTTATTATCTGCCCACCTGCCTCTAAATAGTCTCCTTTTATTTCAAGCATGAACTGCAAAAAGGTTTTTAAGTATTTAAGTTTTCTTTTATTACCATGTTTAAGGTAGTTACGTTTTACAAATATATCAAGCTGGAAGATCCAAGATATTGGATGCATAAATTTAGATGGATTTGCAGTGAATTAGGTTTACTTGGAAGGATATTAATCGCTGAAGAGGGGGTCAATGGAGCTGTTTGTGGTGAGATTAAAGACATTGAGGAATTTAAAAGAAAGATTAGAGAAAGTGAAAATTTTTCTGACTTGACTTTTAGGGAGATGAAAAGTGAAGAGCAGGTTTATCATAAGTTAACTGTTAAAGTCAGAAATGAGATAGTAGTTTTCGGTGAAAAAATTGATTTGAGTAAAAGAGGAAAATATCTTGAACCTGAAGAATTGAAAGTCATGCTGGATAATAAAGAGAATCTTGTTCTGCTGGATGCCAGAGATGAGCATGAGCATAAAGTCGGGAGATTTAAGAATGCAATTACCTTGCCAATTAATAATTTTAGAGAATTTCCGAATGTTGCCAATTCACTAGCACCTTATAAAAATGATAAAATTGTAATGTACTGCACTGGAGGAGTTAGATGCGAGAAGTCAAGCGCTTTTTTAAAACAGAATGGCTTTGAAAATGTTTATCAGTTAAAAGGAGGAATAATAGATTTTATTAATAAATTTCCAAATACTTATTTTGAAGGAAGCTGCTTTGTTTTCGATGACAGATTAACAGCAAGCGATGGCAAGCCCATAAGTATTTGCGAGCATTGCGGAAATAAAAATGACAGGTATGTGAATTGCCATAATCTGGATTGTGACAGATTATTTGTCTGCTGCGATAAATGTGGAGAAAAGAATAATTACTGCTGCGGTGATGGGTGTAAAAACTCTGATAGAAAGAGAGAAAAAACATCTGTTATTGCCAGATAATTATTTTATTGCTAATTTACCTTTTTAACATATTTTCTATTTGTTATTTCATTCTTTTAAAAGATTCATCTTTTTCAATTTCTTTTTTAACCGCCTTAAATAGAGGTTCAAAACATGCTTTTACTAAAGAGATTGCATCATCTGCTTCTTCTTTTTTAGGAATATATCCATAATAATTTATATTGTGTCTCATCCTTCGGAGATGATCAACTAATGTTATAGACCTCGGTGTTTCAACTTTTATCTTCATAAGTCCGTGGATTGGTGCTAAGTGGTCTTCTGATTTAATACCTCGTGCGATTAGTAGTGCATCTCCTAACATTCTAAAACATTCATAAATATTTCGGATTATATTAAATGCAGAATTATCATCTGATTCGAGAGTTAGTGTATATTTCATTTGCTTTGAAGAAGCATCTAAAATACTTGCTGCATTTTTTTTATCAGGATGTTTTTGTCTTGGGATCATGGGTGCACCTCCAATAAGCCATCTAATAAAATACCATTTGCTATATTAGTAAATAAGTTTAAATCTATTTTATTTCTTGAGAAAATGTGAAGATTGACTTTTACATTTCTTCTAAAGCTCAACTGTTTGATAAATCCTAATATTTCTATTCTAGTAGTTTCATTGTCTAAAACTTCTACAGCTATATCTATATCGCTTTTTTCGTTATCTGTGCCCCAACGATAGCTTCCGAAAAGGATTATTGCTCGTGCATTAGGTATTCTATTATAAACTGCACCAATAATACCTGACTCATAGATTAATTGTAAATTATAAGGTATCTTTTTTGTTATAATAAAGGGGTCTTTAGGGTCGGCGGATAATCTCCAAGCATTCCCTACTTCTTCTTTCTTAATGAATCCTTGCTCTATTAAATGATTAACCGCCAATTTAGTAGATGTTTTTGAAGAACCTATCTGCTCAGATAAATCGTTAAGACCTATTGGGTGCTCTGGAAATGAGAAAAAATAGGATAAGATTCTTCTGTAGCTTTCTGAAACTTCTAATAACGGTACATTCTTTAGTTTTTTTGCCATGTTATAGATAGTCACATTTATGACTATTTAAACTTTTCTGTTACCTATTAGTTTTATAAAAGTTCAATTGAGTTTTTTGAGAACCTATAATCTAGCCAAATTGTGTTTCTCGCCGTTCTAGTATCGGAACTCTCCAGTCCGTTAGTAAATGAACTCAAATTTTATTGAGTTTAATTCCTGTTAAGTTCGTTTCCAGTTACGGAGTTCTGGAAACCTGCGTCCGCAGAGTAATTTTGAGAGGCGTTCTATCTACGGAGCGATTAGCGACT
>CAYJRS010000034.1:0-8549 GCA_964372845.1 Candidatus Woesearchaeota archaeon
ATGAAACACTTCCAAGCAAAACTAGAAAACAAGCTGAGAATCGTATCAAATATTCTAGACTACTTGTTATACAAAACCAGAACTTTCTTCACAAAAGAGCCTTCTTTAAACAATGTAAACAATATCTTGGTAATAGAGCTAAAAAGAATAGGAGATATTTTAGTTGCAACTCCAACACTAAGAGCATTAAAGAAAAATTTTTCTCAAGCTAATATTGACATCGTTGTTTTACCAGGAATGAAAGAGGTCTTATTCGGAAATAAAAACATTCATCAGGTATTTGCATGGGATAGGGACAAAATAAAAGAAAACTATTCTGTTTATTTACAACAAATTAAAGATAAATATGATCTAGCAGTTATTTTGCATAATGGAACATACGAAGTATCTAAATTGCTTAAGGATGCAAATATTTCATACAGGATTGGCTGCACAAGAGTGGGATTTAGAGAGCCAAAGGGATATTTTCTAACAAAGCAATTATTGCCAGATAGAAAACTAAAGCATAAGATAGAAGATAATTTAGATGTCTTAAGGTTAATTAATATAAATAATGTTTCAGATAAAAATCCAGAAGCATATACAACAAAAGAAGCAGAATTATCAATTAAGAAAACTTTTAAAAAAAATAAAATTAGTAACAAGGATTTAATTATCGTATTGCACACAGTTTCGTGGACGCATCCAACATGGTTTAAAGAAAGATTTGCAGAGCTAGCAGATAAATTGATAGAAAAGCATAAAGCAAAAATTATTTTTGTAGGCGCAGAAAAAGAAATTGAATTTATCAAAGAGATACAATCATCAATGAAGAAAGAATCAATTAATCTAGCAGGAAAAACTTCCATCCAGGAATTATTTGCATTAATTAAAACCGCAGATTTAGTTGCAGGAATAGATTCAGCATCGACAAATATTGCTGCAGCTTTCAAAACTCCAGTCATAACCTTATTCGGGGCAGGAGATAAAACAATTTGGGCACCATTTTCAAAAAATTCAATTTCAATTCAGAAAGATGAGGTTTGTACTGCTTGTATGAAATCAGAATGCAAATGGAAAGGAGATAGAAATCTAGAATGCATGAAAGCAATAACAGTAGAGGATGTGTTAAGTTCGGTTGAAAGACTGATTAGATAACACCTTGTTCTTTCAAAAATAAATACACAAGTATTATAATTATAATTATGATAACGATTCTAGGATCAATCACACCTCTTTTATTAAACTTCATCTTTATCAAATTTTCCAAAGAAGACATGCGAGATTTTAAATCAGCAAGGTCTCTTATAATACTTATTGTCTCCTTGAAACTATTTAAATCTTTTTGCAAACTAATTGTTCTTACACTATTATCCTTCACTTTCCTATCTCTTTTTGCAGAAATATCAATTCTCCAAGTTATTAAGAAGAAGATAGTAATAAACAAGAAAAATCCAAGTAGGATGAGGATTCCAATAGTAGACTCTTTAGCTTCACTAAATTTAAGACCTATAATTGCAGCAATAATACTCACTAAAATTCCCAAGGTATTTATAGCAATATCTTTAGACCTCATTCACTTACTAAATTTAAAAATTCTTTTAAACTTATCCAAATTTCTCTTAATTAAAATGAAAATTGTACTAATCTCAACAGGAAGTAAGAATGATAAAGGTCCACGGGCGATAGCTAGATATCTAGAAGAAAACAACCATAAAACAGAAGTCATATTTTTTGATGAAAAGATTATCGAGAAGGTAAACAATGCAGGACTGATAGTCGTTTCAGCTAACATGGCTACTTTCAAAAAAGCCTCAAAAATAATCCGCCATCTTAAAAAATTAAATAAACCAATAGCTTACGCCGGCATCTATCCTTTCTTATACCCAACTGAGGCTATAAAAGAAACAGATCTAGTAATCATAAAAAATCCAGCAGAAACAATTTTAGAGCTAGCAAACAGAATAGAAAACTTCCAGAAAATAAGCGATGTTCCAAATTTATGGTTTAAAGCCAGCAAAGAAGAAATCATGAAAAACGCATAATCTTTTAAGCTTTAATTCTCAATTTCGATTTATGAAAATAGCGCACATAAACATGTTCTACCTTCCAACTTACGGGGGCGTAGAAAGAGTAATGCAGGAATTAGCAGAGTATCAAGTAAAGCAAGGGCATGAAGTTCACGTTTTCTGCTGCAACTCAGACAAGTATAAAAAAATAGAAAAAAAAGAAGAAGTAATCAACGGAGTCATAGTTCACCGCTATCCTTATTGGTTCAGGCTTTCCTTGTCAACGTTTATATGGCCGTCATTGTTGTGGAGGCTGCCAAAATATAAATTCGATATTTTACATTCACATGTTTCAGGTCATCTATACATTTTGATAACCGGTATAGTTTCAAAACTAAAAAAATCAAAACACATTCATACAACTCATTGTCCTTGGACAGATGCTTTTCGCCCTGATATTTTAAAGCCATTTGTTTTCCTAAACAATTTAATATTCAATAAGCTTTCTTTCAAACTAGTCGATAAGATTGTTGCAATAACGCCATGGGAGTTACAAACATTAGAAAAATACACAGTTCAAAATAAAATAATGGTAATCCCAAATGGAATGGATCCAATTTTATTCAAGAAAATTTCTCCGAATAATTTTAAAAAGAAATACAACATCAATGGAAAAATAGTCTTGTTCTTAGGCAGATTAAACCCGACAAAAGGCCCGGAAAAGCTTGCTCTAGCAGGAAAAGAAATACTCAAAGCAAGAAAAGATATTAATTTCATTTTCATCGGCCCGGATGAAGGCATGGCAGAGGAAGTTAGAGATATAATTAAAGATGAAAAAAATATGCAATACCTAGGACCTTTAAACGGGAAAGAAAAGGTAGCAGAAGCATATCAAGCTGCAGATGTTTATTCTCTTCCTAGCTATAGGGAAGGTCTACCTTTAACTTTGTTCGAAGCAATGGCATCTGGCCTACCGATAGTAGCATCTCCAGTAAACGGAATTCCTTTTGAAATGAAAGACAATGTCAATGGTTATTTTGTTAATTATGGTGATATAGAAAATTTAAAACAGAAAATCTTAAAAGTAATTGACAATCCGAAAATAGCTAAAGAGTTTTCAGGAAATAACAGGGAAAAATCAAAAAATTACACTTGGAATATAATAAACGAGCGTTATCTAAAAGTCTATGAAGATGCCAAAAATAAGAATTGAATTCGATAAGAAAACCTGCATTGGGAATAAAGCATGCCTGGCAATGGATTTCAAAAGATGGAAAGACATCGGAGAGAAAGTAGATCTAATCGGCGGGAGAGAAGTGCAGAAAGATCTTTTTATATTGGAAAGAGATTATTCTGAAGACGAAGTTGAAACCATTGTTGAAGGAGCTAAAGTCTGCCCGGTAAATGCAATAGGCGTTAAAAATTTAGACACAAAAGAAGAACTGTATAAAAGAGAAATCACCACAGCAAACATGAAGGAAATAAAAGCCAAATATGATGACAGAAAAGAATTCGTTCTAGATCCAGCAGGATATTTCTTGATAAAAACAAATCAGAAATCTAAAGAAATAGAAGTGGGATTTTGCAGGGAGCCAAACAAAGTTGCTTTGAAGGTAACAGGAAAAACACCAATTGAAATCTATCAAACAATTATCAATAAAGAAAAATTAGAAATAAGAAAAGACCATTATGCTTATCTTGGCAGGGAATTGCAGAAGGCTCATATTGCCTTAAAAAAAGGGATTAAATACGTTCAGGATGACGAATTGGAGTTCTAGGGGACTTTCTAAATCAATATATCTTATTTAAATAAGTTTCTAAAAATATAGAAAGATTTATAAACAAACAATAATTAAAAAGAAAGATGAAAAAGACAGAAATAATTTACAGGGAAATACTTTACAAAGTAATTGAAAATAAAGAAACAACTTTAACCCAGTCAGAACTATCCAAGAAATTCAGAATTTCTTTAAGTGTAGTAAATCTTGCCGTAAAAAACCTCGAATCTCTGGGGGCTGTTAAAATAATGCTTAGAAGTTTTAAAGTTATTGACGCAAAAAAAGCACTTATATTCTGGGCATCTGCAAGAAATCTTGAAAAAGACATTGTCTTAAAAACCAGAATAGAACTTCCTGTTAGAGAAATAGAAAGGTTAATGCCGGACATAATATTTACATCTTATACAGCGTATAAATTAAAGTTTAATGATGTGCCTTCAGATTATTCGGAAGTGTATGTGTATGCAGATGAAGGGGAATTAAACGAGATAAAAAAAAGAATATCAAAAATAAAAACTTCAGAAAAAAATCCTAATTTGTTTATATTAAAGAAAGATCCCTTTCTGTTAAATTACAAAGCTTTGCCAATATCACAATTATATGTAGACTTATGGAATCTTAAAGAATGGTATTCCAAGGAATTTTTAAATGCGCTAGAAAAGAGGATGGGAATTTAAAATGGAATTCTGGAACTCACAACTAACAGAAAAAAGCTGGGCAATCCTTCAGGAAATAAGGAAAAAATATAAATTTATTTTAATAGGGGGCTGGGCCGCTTACCTCTGGACAAGGCAGCAAAAATCAAAAGATATAGATATTATTGTAGATGTTCAAGAATTGCAGAAGCTCAAAAAAGAAAATCTGTCAAAAAATGACAATCTAAAAAAATATGAGATAAAAACAGGAGAAATTGATATAGATATCTATGTTCCTCATTTTTCAAAGCTTACAATGCCTGCAGAGGATATGAAAAAGTATACATCAGAAATAGAGGGGTTTACTGTTGCTTCAAAAGAGGCTCTTTTAATATTGAAGCAGGGGGCAGAAAAAGAAAGGGAAAATTCAGTAAAAGGAGAGAAAGATAAGATAGATATAATCTCCTTATTATTTTTTTCTGACATTGACTTTAACAAGTACGAAACAATCCTTAAAAAATACAATCTTGAAGTTTATATAGACAGAATTTTATCTCTGCTAATAGCATTCAAGGATTATCATGTTGTTAACATGACTCCAAGAGAGTTCAAGCAAAAGAAAGAGAAGCTGATAGATAAAATAAGAAAGTTATAATATCTCCAAAAGGCCTATATCGTATCACAAAATAATTTAAAGTATGTCCAGGATGATGAATTGAATTTTAAGAACTAAAATACCTCTTCTAACTTTACCCTGGCTGCCTTAAGAATGTGATGCAACGTTCCTTTCTTTAAGATATCATGATCTGGAACAGTTATTTTAATAGTACCTTTTTCAATATTCTTCTCAAGGCGTATGGAACCTCTTTGCCTTACAACCACAAATCCATATCGACGAAGTCTTCTGACAAGTTCCCTACCAGAAATCTGAGGGAGTTTCATACAGCAACAGTAGCAATCTCACCTTCGTAAACAATAAGCTCGTTTTCATCAGCTTCAAGATATAAACTAATGGCTTCTTTAATGTTTTCAAGAGATTCTTCTCTATCTTCTCCTTGAGATACACATCCAGGAAGGGAAGGTACATAGACCGTAAATCCTCCTTCTTCTTGAGGCTCCAAAATAACACTAATTTCCATATCAATCTATAGATAAATTATCTTTATAAATATAACGAAACAACAACTAAATTTAGCGGTTGCATATTATTAGTTATATCAAAGTAGTAACAAAAGCGAAAGATTTATATATAATCTCTATCCACCAAAAAGTAGTAATTTATACATAAAACAAGCAAAATGACAAAAAATTTCACAATTACAAAAAGGATTGCGAAGCACGGGAAGCAGAATGTAATAGTCATTCCTAGTTTCTTGCAGTCGGAATTAAAGCCGAAAACCGTTGTAGAAGTGAGAATTAATGTCGTTAAGGAGGCAGAAAATGTTTAAGGCAAATACTTACAAAAATAGCACAGAATTAGCTAGTCTATCAGGAGTTCCTATTTACATGTCTGATATGGTAGATGCTTCTCTAAGAGGAAGGTTAAATACTTTCTTGCAGGGTAATACTGGAAGTGGTAAAACTCAGTTAGTTAAAGATGTTATGCAGTATTTTGGAGATAAATCTCTCTTTATTTTAGGTAGAAATGATATGGACACAAGAGAATTATTCCAGCAAGTTAATCCTGAATTTCTAAGAGCATTAAGGGAGCAAAGGAACACTTCTGGAATGAAATTTAAAGACTTAACAGATAAAATAAACTATCATTTCATAGCAGTAGACGAGCTGCCAAACTGTCTTCCTGCTGTAAGAGCGCAATTATTTAACCTATTTGACGGCTTTATAGAGATTGACGGAAAAGCATATCCTATTGGTTCTGGATATTCTGTAGGGATGGCAACAGGCAATATTGGACAGCAATTTACAGAATCAAGCAATGAATTAGGAAGGGCATTAAAAGACAGGATGCATCTAATTATTGACACAGATTATTTCAGGCCTCAGCCAATTGATACATTAGATATGTTAGAAGCTGACAGAGATCCAAGAGTTAAGTTTGATGAAAAGCACGAAGACAAAACTAAAGGGGTTATAGAAGCACATAAAAATTTAAGGGAAAGAGAAGTTCCAGACGAAAAATATATTACTGCTAATTATCTAATCCATGGATTGGATTATCTTCCAGAAGAATACGGTGGAAGCAAAACAGCTTTAAAATCTGGCTGGCCAAATAAATTAGAAGGGCATGCATTAGGCTCTGATGAATCTTTAATACTCCCAGTTTCGCCGAGGGCAGCTAAATCAATAATAACCTTAAGCCAGGCTTTAGATTCTATAGTCGAGGAAAAAGAAGCAGAGCCAGATTATTTCAGCTCAATGATGACCGCATTTAAGTTTGCTTCTGCATATTCAGGAGTATTGAATCAGGCTGCAGTAATGCAGAAGTATGATGAAAATCCATATAAGGCAATGGATGCAGTTATAGAAACAACTACCACCCAATTTAACCAGCAGGGAGACAAGATAATGGCAGGATTAGACATGGCAGGAAAAGGAAAAAAAATTGAAAGATTATTAAACGAATTCCAAGGAAGATGGGGGTTTATGAGAAATATTTTGGAAAACTTAGCTGACAGGAAGAAATGAAACTCAACACATATTTAGGAAAGAAAGTAGATGGAGCGTATGAGAGATACATGGAAAAAGCTAAAGAAGCAAAAGAGCCTGAAATGACAGCAAACCCATTATTAATTACAGCAAACATAAAAAAGCAAGACTACATAAAACTCCCAGATACAAGCATTGTAATAGCAAGGCAGGAAACAGAGAAAGGCAAGAATTGGGCAGATTCTCATTACATTTTAGCAGAAAACGGATTGTTCATGCCTACTCCTTACTTATTCATGCTGCATTTCATGAATGTAAAAGAAGCAGCAAAAGGAAAAATGGTTTTGCATGATGCATCAGGGGCTCCAATTCCAAGAGATGAAGCAGAAGATTTATACAAATATTTTACATCAGGACATAGAGGAGGGTGCTGGACTTGGCTGGATGCTAAATTCAGTGAAGACAACAATGCCTGGGAAATTGCATATAACCATAAAGTTGCTCAGAAGGGAAAGGGCAAAACATTAGAAGGAAAAACAAAAACCCTTGAAAGCTGCATAAGAGAAGACGGCTATGTTAATTTAGATTTCAACTCGCAAGGATTGCCTATTAAAAAATTTAAAAAACAAGAATACGAGCAAGGAGAGAATATTCGTTATTGGCACCCAAGAAACGGGGCTGTCGCGAGGTTCGGGGCGGGTTCCGGCGGGGCTGGCCTGTATTGCGACTGGGATCCTGGCGACTCGGATTCCTCGCTCGGGGTATTTTCATGCGCCGAAGCCGTGCAAAAAAATTAAGATGAAACTCAAAACATATTTAGGAAAGAAAGTAGATGGAGCGTATGAGAAATATCTAGAGGCAAGTAAAGATAAAAGAAATCCTCCTGAGCAAAAAATTTCAGAAAATTTAACAGCACAGGATAAAGGAAATTATATTTATCTTCCTAATCGTAAATTATATGTTGCAAAAGAAAGAACTCATTTCAATAAAAACTGGTATCAAGCTCTCGAATCTCTTCACAATGAAAATGCTAGGATGCTAACTTTGGCAGAGTTTGTTGATTTTCTAAATATTTTAAGAAATGGCAATGACGAATTTAAGCGAATTTACAACGAGATTACAGAAGTCAAAGACCCATTAAGGACAGAGTGGATAGACGCAGATTTTAAAGTTATAAATAATATACTGCATATTAATTACAATCATAGAACTGTAAACGGAAGATTAACGCCTCAAACCTCAGAGAGGCTTGAAGCATGTTTAATGGAAGACTGCAAAGTTGATTTAAACAGTTTCAATAGACAAGGTTTGCCAACGAGAAAAGGAAATGATCTTTATTATTACTTTCCAAGATCAGACAATAACTCTGTCGCGAGGTTCTGTGCGGGTTCCGGCGGGGCTAGCCTGGATTGCTACGGGTATCCTGGCGGCTCGGATTCCTCGCTCGGGGTATTTTCATGCGCCGAAGCCGTGCAAAAAAATTAAGATGAAACTCAAAACATATTTAGGAAAGAAAGTAGATGGAGCGTATGAGAGATACA
>CAYJRS010000035.1:0-8515 GCA_964372845.1 Candidatus Woesearchaeota archaeon
CAGTATCTCCGCATGAGCGTTAATACTACAAAATTAATCCAGAAAGCTTAAATATATAACCTATCTATTAGATAGGTATGAAAAAAGTAAAAGTTATAGCAAAATCGACACTTACTTTGAAAGGAATAAAATGCTTTGTTGAAAGAGAAGTAAAACCATTTGGAACTAGCGGGAGAATTGATTTTCCGAAAGAATTCATCGGAAAAAAAGTTTATGTGATAATAAATGATTGACGAAAGTAAAATTGTTTTTAATTTAGGCACATTAAAACATTTCATAAATAATTCTCTTGGATTAGATTACGAATCCAGCAAAATAACAGGATTTGAACTTCTGAATCCAATTATTGAATCTTCTGCATATAACACTTATGTAGAAACTATTGGAAACAAAGCAGACACACTTTATCGTCGGATAAGTGATTCTCCGATAAATATGACTACACATGCCTATCTAAATTATATAAAAAGAGTTTCTGCAAAATTAAAACTTAATGAAAAAGACGTCATTCTTGCTTTTGATTATACTGATGAAGATTTCTACGGAGATGTTCAAGGATTTGACATCCATGGTTGGACAGGAAAAAATGGAATTACCGGAAAATTTAAGTTTTTAACTTGCAGTATAATATCCGACGATATCCCTGAAAAAATACCCTTAATTTCTATTCCAATTAAATTAGGCCATTACAAAAGCAGTGTAATTTTACACTGCTTAACATTAGTAAAAGATTATATTGGGAAAATAAATTTAATTTTGTTTGACAGAGGGTTTTTTGACAAAGATTTGATGTATGAATTAACAAAATTAAATTATCCTTATTTGATTTTTGTTCCAAAGCATAAAGACAAAAAAGAAATACTCTATCCGATGAAAATAGGGGATATGATCTCTATTTACAATGATTTTACCGTCAATAAAAATAAAAGCAAATATTCTGCGGAAAATATAATTGCTTTTCTCAAACAGATTTATGACCCTCAAAGCAAGAAGAGATATGACTGGGTTTTTGCAACTAATGTGGAAGAAATTTTACTTGAAAATTTAATTGCGGCTTATAAAAAAAGATGGAGAATTGAAACGCAATTCAGAGTACAAGATGAAGCAAAAATAAAATGTAAATCAATAGATATGAAAGTAAGATATTTTCTGTTTTTGTTTGAGCAAATGCTTCAAACAATCTGGATCTGTTTTTATAAGGATGAATGTTCATTCAAAGAGTTTTTGATAGAAATGGCAAGGGTTTCAAAAAAATACTGCAAAGCTGAAAGTAGAAAATCTTCATAAAGAAATCGTGGTCTTTAGGGGGAAGCGACGCTTCTCTATTTGATGCTTGGGATTAGGCAGAGCCATCAAAGATGGCTTGCCTAAGCGGAGATACTGTGTAAAAAGAATAGCTTTAAAAAGCAGGTCTTTTTCTTTTTAAGATGGATAGTGTAAGAGCCAATTCGTAAGAATAATTATTCTACTACTAGCTCTTGCTCTTTAAATTAACAATGGTTTCTAAAGAAAATAAAAACGAAGAAATTGCGAAGAAGAACTTGCTTCGGGATAGTCAAGAGCCCGAGGGAACTAAGATTGAAGGTTATGATTTTAATAGGGGGATTAATTATCCTGAAATAGTTCAGAGCTTTTCTTCTATGGGATTTCAGGCTTCACAATTGTCTAAGGCAGTTGAGATTACTAAGAAAATGATTTCTGATAGAGCATTTATCTTTCTTGGCTATACTTCAAACATGGTAAGCTCTGGATTACGCGAGGTTTTTCGTTTTCTTGTTGAACGCAAGAAGGTAAACGTTGTTGTGACTACATGCGGGGGAGTTGAGGAAGATATTATCAAATGTCTTGGGGACTTTATTCTTGGGGATTTTAACGCTTCTGGCTCTGAACTGAGAGAGAAAGGTGTAAATAGAATTGGAAATGTTTTTGTTCCAAACTCTCGCTACGTTAAGTTTGAGAAATTTGTCCAGCCAATACTTGAGGAAATGTATTCTGCGCAGAAAAAAATAGGAAAGATACTGGGGGCTTGTGATTTAATTTGGAAATTGGGGGAGAAAATTAATGACGAGAAAAGCATTTGCTATTGGGCTTGGAAAAATAAGATCAAGATTTACTGCCCCGCAATTACAGATGGGGCTCTTGGAGATAATATTTATTTCTTTAAATTTAAACATCCGGAGTTTTTATTGGACGTTACTAATGACTTAGTGGATTTTAATAATACTACAATCGGACTAAAGAAGAGCGGAGTTATAATTCTTGGAGCTGGAGTTGTTAAACACACAATACTTAATGCGAATATGCTTCGAAATGGAGCAGATTATGCTGTTTATATTAACACTTCGCAGGAATATGATGGCAGTGATGCTGGTGCTAGACCAGATGAAGCTGTTTCTTGGGGAAAGATTCTTCCTGACGCTTTGAGTGTGAAGGTTTTTGCAGATGCGACTATTGTTTTTCCTATTTTGGTGGCTGAAGGGTTGTTTTGAGAACTATCGCAAACCGCAAGATTTATAAATACTAATAGGCAATATTATTATATTATTGTTGGTTAGTAACATACAATATTTGAGATGCTATACGAAAGGAAATTATTGAAAGAAGTCAAAAAATTTGTTGATAAAAACACGATTGTAGTTGTTACTGGAATGAGAAGGGTGGGAAAAACCACTTTAGTTAGGATGGTTTTTGATGAAATAAAGAGTAAAAATAAAGTATTTTTAGATATCGAAAATCCTATTGTGCAGAAGATTTTTCAGGAAGAGAATTATGACAACATATTTTTAAATCTTAAAGTCTATGGAGTTACTAATTCAGAAAAGGCATACATCTTTCTTGATGAGATTCAGGCAATGCCTGAAATTGTTAAAGCAATAAAATACCTTTTTGACCATTATAATGTTCAGTTTTTTTTAACTGGTTCAAGTAGTTTTTATCTTAAAAATCTGTTTCCTGAGAGTCTTGCTGGAAGAAAGATCATATTTGAATTGTTTCCATTAGATTTTGAGGAGATTTTATTGTTTAGAGGGATTGCTAAAACTCACCATGATTCTTTTAGGCAGAAGGATGCTAATAAAAACCATATATTTTACGAAAATACTATTAAAATATATGGGGAATTTATAAAATATGGTGGCTTTCCGCAGGTTGTTTTGGCAAAAACAATTGAAGAAAAAAAATTCTTTTTAGATGATATTTTTAAGTCTTATTTTGAGAAAGACATAAAATCTATTGCTGATTTTAAAAATTTGAATTCTTTGCGAGATCTCATTCTTTTGCTTATGCAAAGAACAGGCTCCAAGCTAAATATCAGTAAGATCTCTTCTGAACTTGGGATAAATAGAGAAACTGTTTATTCTTACTTGAATTTTTTAGAAGCTAGTTATTTTATCAGCTTAATTCCACCATTTACTCGCAGTAAAGATAGAGAAGTGAGCGGAGCAAAGAAAGTATATTTTTGTGATACTGGAATTTTAAATCATCTTGCCCAGGTTTCTTCCGGAGCCTTGTTGGAGAATTCTGTTTTTAACATTTTAAAGAAATTAGGCAGTGTAATGTATTACCAAAGGCGTTCTGGAACTGAGATTGACTTTATTCTAAAAGAACAAAAAATTGCTTTTGAAGTCAAGGAAACAGGAGTTTCAATAGACCATAATAAATTGGTCTCTCTTTCAAAAGATCTGAAATTTAAAGAAAATTATATAATTTGCAAAAATTATAATAAAGATAAGGGCTTTATTCCTGTGACTGAATTGTGATATTTTGCTGATGCTACGATTGTTTTTCCTATTTTGGTTGCGGAGAGTTTATTCTGATAACGGGCGTCTGGATTATTTTAATAAACTCACATTCTTTTTGCAATTCTTTTATTTTATCAGTTCTTTCCCATGTAAGCCCCGGTTCATTTCTTCCAAAGTGTCCGTACGAAGCTGTTTTTTGAAATATTGGTTTATTCAGTTTTAAATGCTCAATTATTGCTTTTGGCCTAAAGTCAAATATATTTTTGACAGCATTTACTATTTTTTCTTCAGGTATTTTTGATGTGCCAAAAGTGTTAATATTGATAGATGTCGGTTGGGCTATTCCAATAGAATAACTCACTTGCACTTCACATTTATCTGCAAGACCTGCTGCAACGACATTTTTTGCTACATATCTTGCCATATATGCTCCTGAACGGTCTACTTTAGAGCTATCTTTACCTGAGAAAGCGCCTCCTCCGTGTCTGCCATAGCCTCCATAGGTGTCAACAATTATTTTTCTTCCTGTTAAACCAGTATCTGCTTGCGGACCGCCTAAAACAAATCTTCCTGTGGCATTAATGTAGACTTTTGTTTCATTATCTATCCATTTACCACACACAGGATTAATTATTTTTTCTTTTATTTCTTTTTTAAGCAATAGTTCATCTTTAGATTCGAGATGCTGTTGAGCAATAACTATGGCGCTTATTTTAGAGGGTTTTCCATTAACATATTTTACAGACACTTGGCTCTTTCCATCTGGACCTAAACCTTGAATTATGCCTTTTTTTCTAGCTTCTGCCATTCTTCTTGTTAACTTATGCGCTATGACTATTGGAAATGGCATTAACTCAGGGGTTTCATTGCAAGCAAATCCAAACATAAGGCCTTGGTCACCTGCTCCTTGATTTAGTTTGTCTAACTTATCAATTCCTTGAGCAATATCAGGGCTTTGCTCGTGCAAGGAATTTATTATATTGTAATTTTCTTTATAGCCTATATCTTGCAGGACTTTTTTTGCTATTTTTTTAACGTCTATAGATGCGTTTGTTTTTATTTCCCCTGCTATATGAATTATGCCTTTTGTTGCAAGGCATTCCGCAGCACACCTGCTTTCTGGGTATTGGGCAAGCATCGCATCCAGAATTGCATCGCTTATTTGGTCGCATACTTTATCTGGATGACCTTCTGTTACTGATTCAGATGTGAAGTACGAGATTTTATCAGCCATTATGTTCTTTCAGATTCTTCTGTGAATTTATGTATATATTTTCCTACTAAGTATGTGCCGTCTCTTTTTAATATAGGATCTTCTAGTATTGGCCTTATAATTACCGATGTTTTTGATACTCCTATTATTTTAGCTGAACATTTTGCACGATCATTAAGAGAGTATCTATAATCAAATTCATCACCGTTATCACCCACTAAAAAGTCTCCGATTTGGACATTTTCCGGTGTTGGTTCTTGGAATTCTACTTTATCGCTGAGTTCTTTTGTTTTTTGTTCTGTCATTTTTATTTCCCATTGCTATTTATTATTTCCACTAACTCATGCAAAAATTTGTCTTGTTCTAAATCTTTTAAAGCGCTCTTAAATGCTGCATTGGCTTTTTTTATTCTAACATCATTTTGAGGTAGTTTAGTTATGGTCTTAGGTATTAACTCTCTTAGCAAACCTGCTCTTTCACTTTTATTTCCAGTAAGACTATTATGTTGTTCTTCAATTTTATACCATTCTTGTGTTTGGTTTGAGAAAAAATAGCCTAGAGTTTCTATTTTTTCTATTACAAAGTCCGGGCACGACTCATATATCCCTAGTCTATGAGAAAGATTGGTCTGGGGAGGACGGAAATATATGAATTTAAAGTATGTAAATTCAACGCTTCGGCATGGGTACCTTTTTATATCGTTAAAAAAAGAATCGTCTTTAGTGCAAATATCGGCTAAACATGGGTGAAATCTAACATCCCATTTATTATTGTCTGAAATAGTATAAACATTATGTGATTTATTACCATCAGGGCTACCCCATAGGAGGTTGGGTAAAAGAATATTATTTTTCTTCCATTCTATCTTTTCTTTTTCTTCAATTTTTTGTTTTGTCATTTTTTAAATTCTCCCAAATAATGCTCATAAGGTTCTTCGGTTTTTACATCCCACTGTGAAACTAGAAAGTGTTTATTATATAATTGTGCTATAACAAATGGGTCCTTGTCTATCCTTTCTACTTCAATTTTAAGTTCGGAGTTTTTTGGAATCCAATACTGCCAAAATGATAAATTTGCTTTTTCTGCGAGCAAGTCTCTTTGCAAGCCATCATTTAATACTTCGTTTTCTAAACCTTCCACTATAGATTTGTAATAAATTCTATGTAATTCTCTTATCTTTTCTTTGACTGATAAAGGTGCTGGAGGAGCTTCCGATAAAAATGTCGCGCTGTAATAATTGTCTTGAGAGTTTGTTTTATGTTCCCATTTATTCTTCTTTCCAAATTTTACCCTAGCTAATAAAGGGAGATTAAAATTAGCGTTCTGTCTATTTGAAACTGGATGTTGTATTGTGCGTTGCAATGAAAAAAGTAGCGGATCTATTTCAGGATTATCTATTTGGAATGATGCAGATAGGTATTCACAAACTAAGCTGTCTATGATTCGGTTATAATAATCTCTTTCAGTGTCTAATGGTATTCTTTTACTTATTTTTTTTAAAGCGCTGACAATATGAGTGTTAGTTTTTTCAGTTAGTATGTCTTTTTTTATTTCAGTCGTAAATTTTTCTACGATTTCTTGCAAGCCTTCGTTGCCTTTTAACCTTTCGCTTCCCTTTCCGACAAGGACTAATTCATTTGTCATGTCATCTAAAATATTTAAGTCTATAAATAATATCTTGACTAAAATATTCCAATAGGAATATTTATATAGTCGCTTTTATTTTAGAAATTGTCCGCTGTTTAGGAGACTGCGGAAATTTACAATTATGGTTTTTGATATAACACAATTACGAAAAATTAGAAAACAGTTAGATATGACTCAGCATAAAATGGCTGGTGAGCTGGGAATTAGCCAGTCAATGGTTGCCAAGATTGAATCTGGTAAGCTTGATCCGACTTATAGCTATGTTAAGAAAATTGAAGATAAGATTATGCATTTAACTAAACCTGGAGAAAAAGAGGCTAAGGATTTGATGCATTATGGAGTCATCCATGTTGGCAAAGATAGCCCCGGTAAAGAAGTTATTTCTTTAATGACAAAACATAATATTTCACAAGTTCCAGTTGTTGATAGAGGAAATGTACTGGGATTAATTACAGAATCTACACTTTTAGTAGAAGATATTAAAAGTATGGAGAAGAAAAGGGCTTTTGAAATTATGGGTGAGAGCCCTCCAATTATCGATAAACATGCAAAACTTGAGACAATAGTACAGATTCTAAAATTTTATCCAATTTTACTTGTGAAAGAGACTGGAAAATTAATCGGTGTGATTACAAAAGCCGATTTAATTAAGAGCTTGAAGTGATTTTTCATGAAAAATCATCGCTTTTTCATAGTTTTTTAATATAGTCAAATATTTAAAGAAAGGAATTGTAATTGATGTAATAAATTGAAAGGAGGTTAAGAAAAAAGAGAAATGGTTTTAGATTTTGCAAAAGAAGCAGTTGCTAATGCCTCAAGTTACAGCATCAATTTTGACGAGTTGAGGGCCGGGAAAGCTAATATCAAGGTTTTTGGTGCTGGCGGAGCTGGCTGTAATACAGTTACTTGGTTGTTTAACAAAGGCATTAATGGCGCTACTATCTATGGGGTCAATACAGACGCACTTCATCTTAGCATTACAAAAGCTGATGAGAAAATACTCATTGGAAAGGAATTGACTAGAGGTCTTGGCTGCGGAGGTTATCCTCAAAAAGGAAGAGAGGCCGCAAAAGAGTCTCTTTCTGAATTGAAGAAAGCTGCAAGCGGGGCTGATATGGTCTTTGTATGCGCAGGGATGGGTGGAGGAACAGGAACCGGAGCTGGTCCAGTTGTTGCACAGCTTGCTAAAGAAGCAGGTGCTGTTGTAATTGCGGTTGTAACGATGCCATTTGAATGCGAGAAAGCAAGAATTGACAAAGCTGAATTTGGATTGCAGGAACTTCGAGAAGTTGTTGACACAGCGATTGTTATTGATAATAACAGGCTGGTTGACATTGCCGGAAACTTGCCAATGGAACAGGCTTTCGCAGTTGCGAACGAGCTAGTAAGTACAATGATTAAAGGCATAGTGGAGACTATTACCTTACCTTCATTGATCAACTTAGACTATGCTGACGTTTCAGCAATTATGAAAGGCGGCGACGTTGCAGTTATCGGTGTCGGAGAAAGCGACAACTCAATGAGAGTTGAAGAAGCTGTAAGACAGGCTTTGACGCATCCTTTGCTTGACGTGGATTACAGAGGCGCAACAGGCGCATTAATCCATATCACTTGCGGACCGGACTTTAAGTTGGATGAATTTGCCGGTATTGGATCTCTCGTTACCGAGAACTTGAGCCCAGAGGCGCAGGTTATCATTGGAGCAAGAATTAACAAAGACTTTGGAAGCAAAGTTAGAGTTATAACAATAATGACTGGAGTCAAGTCACCTTATGTGCTTGGGAAAGAAATGTCTTCTCATAGCGCAGGTTCAAGAGGTAGTGCATCTGAAATGTCAGAACTAGGCATTGAAGTTTTCCGTTAATTGAAATTTAACATTCAAAGGAATTTTATTTTTGTTTCCTTTTTTTATTTT
>CAYJRS010000036.1:0-8428 GCA_964372845.1 Candidatus Woesearchaeota archaeon
AACCCCCGAACAACCGCTCTGCAGGCGGTGCCGTTAACCGCTTCGGTATCTGCCCTTGAAAGGAAACAGTTAAAGGGATTTTAAAAGGATTTCTCTTTTAGAATTTTTGAACCAATTTTAGATGAAAATAATCAGTATTCGATTACTTTTTTAATTTTAAACCTTATTCCATGTTTCTTAAAAAGTTTTTGGAACACTAATGAATTTTCTAATGAAACAATTATGCATCCTTTTCCTAATCTTTCTCCATCACACCTTTGCAATAATCCCTGATAAAATTTTTTTACTTGCTTGAACCCAAATAATTGTTTATTAAACAAGACTCTTTTGGAATTTGGCCTTATGTTTTCCCATACAAATAATGCCCTATGTTTGCCATTAACATCTGATTTAAATTTTCCATATAAGGCAATTCCATATAAACTTTTTGTTTCATTTGAACCAACTATTTGGTTTCATTTGAAACTGCTATAGATATTTTTAGTTTATTTTTATGATAATCAGAATTCGGGCCCGACGCGATTCGAACGCGCGACCCTCAGCTTGCTTCTTCTTGAATAGAAGGTTCACCTTTGCATAAGCTTTTCTAAAGCTTGAATCTGATGCTCTATCCAGGCTGAGCTACGGGCCCACTCTTAATCTCTGTTTGTTTCGTTTTTAAAATTACCGAAAGTTTTTAAATTACGCTTTTATAGAAATATTATATGAAAGAGTTTAGGAATATTGAGTTGAAGTGGCAGAAAAAATGGGAGAAAGACAAAGTATTTGGTGTTGAGGAAAATAGAAAGAAAAAGAAATGCTACATCGTTGAGTTTTTTCCATATCCTTCATCTTATGGCTTACATATGGGCCATGCCATTAATTATTCTATAGGCGATGTTTTTGCAAGATATAAAAGATTGAAAGGATTTTCTGTTTTGTATCCTATGGGCTATGATGCATTCGGCCTGCCTGCTGAAAATGCTGCGATAAAAGAAGGGGTGCATCCTAGAAAATATACTGAAAAAAGCATCCAAAATTTTCTTTATCAACAGAAAAGGCTTGGGCTGAGTTATGACTGGGATAGGCTGATTAAAACTTGTGATGTCGAATATTACAAATGGAATCAATGGCTATTTTTGAAATTTTTTGAAAAAGGCCTGGCTTATAGAACAAAAGCTCCTGCTAACTGGTGCGATAGCTGCGGAACTGTGCTTGCCAATGAGCAGGTTGAAGACGGCGAGTGCTGGAGGTGCCATAGTAAAGTCGAGATAAAACAATTAGAGCAGTGGTTTTTGCGCATAACTAAATATGCTGATGAGCTATTAAGTGATTTGAAAAAATTAAACGGATGGCCGCATAGAATTAAACTCATGCAAGAAAATTGGATCGGCAGAAGCCAGGGAACTGAAATTGATTTCAAGCTAAAAGGAAGCAATGAAAAATTAAAAGTATTTACCACTAGACCTGATACTTTATGGGGAGTTACTTTCATGGTTTTAGCCCCTGAAAATCCTCGAGTAATGGAGCTTGTTGAGGGAACTGTATATGAGAAAAAAGCCAAGAGATTTATTGATAAAGTTGTGCTAGAAGAGAAGTTTGAGAGAACTGCCGATGATAAAGAGAAAGAGGGCTTATTTATTGGAAAGTATGCTATTAATCCTGTTAATGGAGATGAGATTCCTATTTATATTGCTAATTTTGTTTTACTTGAATATGGGACAGGTGCAGTGATGGCTGTTCCTGCTCATGATCAGAGGGATTTTGAATTTGCTAAGAAATACAAGCTGCCGATAAAAATAGTGATTAAACCTGAAAATCATGATTTAGATCCTGAAAAAATGATGAGGGCTTATGTTGAGCCTGGTATAATTGTCAACTCTGATAAAAAATTTAACGGCAAGAAAAATTTTGAAACTGTCGAGGAGATTGCCAAATATTTGGAAGAGAAGAAAACTGGAAGAAGAACAGTGCAATATAAATTGAGAGATTGGCTTATTTCCAGACAGAGATACTGGGGCACTCCAATACCTATTATTTACTGCGAAAAATGCGGCACTATTCCTGCTGAGATTCCAGTCTTACTTCCGGAGGATGTGAAATTCACAGGAAAAGGGAATCCCCTGATTAGAAATGAGAAGTTTGTCAATGTTAGATGCAGTAAATGCAATGGAAAGGCGAGAAGAGAAACAGACACGATGGACAGCTTCATTGATTCTAGCTGGTATTTCTTGAGATACTGCGACAATAAAAACGATAAAAAAATTTTTGATTCTAAAAAAGTAGACTACTGGGTTCCTCTTGATTATTACATCGGCGGCGCTGAGCATGCGGTTATGCATTTGCTGTACTGCAGATTCTTTACTAAGGCCTTGAGAGATTTGGGATTGCTGAAGATTGATGAGCCTGTGATAAATCTTTTTAATCAAGGCATGATAAACAAAGGCGGAGAGAAGATGAGCAAGAGCCAGGGGAACATAGTAGACCCTATGAGTATCGTTGATAACTATGGCGCTGACACGTTGCGTACTTATCTGCTGTTCTTATCTGCTCCTGATAAGGATAAAGAATGGGACGATGAAGCTATAGACGGCGTTTATAGATTTTTAAAAAAAGTTTATTCATTTAAGGAGAGGGTAAAAGTTAAATCAAGCATTAAAGATAAATTACTTGAAAGCAAATTAAACAGAGCTATTAAGGAGATCACTTCTGATATAGAAGAATTTAAGTTCAATTTGGCTATTAGCAAATTAATGCAGCTTACTAATTTTATTTACAACAATAAGGAGAACATATCCTTGAAAGTTTTTGAAACCAGCTTTGGAAAAATTTTGATTATGCTAAGCTGCTTTGCCCCCCACATTGCAGAAGAGCTATGGAAAGGAGAAGGGTATGTGTGCCTAGCTGAATGGCCTGAAGCTGATGTGAAAAAAATTGATGATAGCCTGGAGAAAGAGGAAGAGCAGATTGAGAAACTTGTTGAGGACATTAACCATGTTGCTAAACTAGTTAAGAAAGATGTTAAGAAATGCTTTGTTTATGTTTTGCCGAAGGAAGAAAAAATTTACAATGACAACGTTGAAATAATTTCTAGGAAAACAAATCTTGAAATTAAAATATTTTCTGTAAATGACAAGAATAAATATGATCCTGAAAAGAAATCTGCGAAAGCTAAAGTTGGAAAACCAGCGATTTATTTGGAATAGATAAAAAATAACAGCGAAAAACTAGATAGATAATTTATATTAATATAATTATGATACATCATTTAAAACTCTGTTAACAACCTTGTAATTATGTTACAGAAAAACGTAACATTAATATGTTATTTGTTACACTAAAACGTAACATATGGAAATGGTCGCCCTTATAGAAAAGTTAATTAAACTCTAGGAATAATAAAAGAGAGATAAATGAAAAAAAAGAGGCTTGTAATCTTAGTATTTTTAATTTTAGTTAGTTCTGCTTTTGCCTTAAATTCAGATTTCAATAATGATGGTAAAGTGGATTTAGATGACTTCTTTTTGTTTGCAGACAATTTTCAGAAAGAAGTAAATAAGGATAATGAGAAGTTTGACTTGGATAAAAATAATAAGATTGATGTCGAGGATTTTTTTATTTTTGCTGATGAGTTTGAGAAGGGAAAAGTGGCTAAGCCTAGAGCAGGACTTGCCAAAACCGGGGAGGAATTAACAGGAGACTTTGACAGTAGCGGTTGCGTCGATAACAAAGATTTAGAGTTTGCTGTTAAGGAGTTTAAGTTAATTTATGAGCAGAAATCAAGATATGGATTTTCTATTACCGGGAATTATCCAAATGATTTTGGTGTTAAGTCTGATGATAAAGGCTATAGCAATGAAATACAGAAATTAATTGATAAGTATGATTTGAATAATGATAATTATATTTTTTCTTTAATTGGAGATCCTAGAGAAGATAAAGTAAATTTAGCTAAGAAAGATTTAGAAGTATTTAACAAAGAATTAGGGAAAGGCTGTGTTAAAGAAGTTAGCTTGAAACCTGCTGATTTGAAATTATTAAGAGCATACCATTTTAATTATGAAAAATTTAGAAGTAAGGAAACTAATTTTTTAGATGGGCGTGAGAGAAAGTATAGATTAAAAATAAATGCTGAGGAAATTATTTCTGATCCTGAAACATTTGAATTCAGCGATGAGGAATATGAGGCTATTGCTAGAGAAGATGGGTTCGTTGCACAAAGTCTTGGCAGTGATACTATATTATTTGTTTTTCAAGCACCCAGAGATGCGAAGCAAATAGATATCTCTTCGGTTTTTAAATCAGGCTATGAACAAATAGGTTACAATGTTTATCTTTATCCAAAATTAAGTGATGGGTTTGATACTTATGCATATAAAATAGGAGAGACTCAAGCCAGATTTACTGGGTATGGTGTTAGTGCTACGGATACTATTGTACCTGTTGAGAATGGAAAGGCATACTTGATTAGTGACTCTAAAGGTGATTATTACTACTATCTTGATAGAGTGGGTATTGTGTAGATTTAATAGAAAGCATCTAAAAAACAACCAAAAAGAAATAAATGAGGTGTTAAGGAAAAATGGTCTTAAAACTATTAAGATTGTCTTGCCTGATGAGATTTAGATCTCCTAAGCTCGTTAACTTGTTTAAAGAACATAGTAAACATATTTTTCTTAATTCTATCAGCGAGTTCTATCCCGTCAATTTTATGCACTCTCATAAAACCCGTTCTTATAAACAGATATATAAAGATTGCAAAAATCGCTTTGAATATATTTCTGTCAAGAACTTCGTAGATATGGCAGTTTTGAAAGCGCTGAAAGGGGCTTGCAGATGAGGAAGTTAATTTTTGCTATATCTTTAATTCTTGTGCAGATAATCATTATACAAGTTTCTTTTGCTGAAGATTTGATAGGGGGCAAGGTGTCTGATGACAAACAACCTTTAGTGGGAGTTCAAGTTGTTATCAAAGGGACTAATCTAAAAACAGTAACTGATTCTGTGGGAGATTATAATATCTTAAACCCGCCTGAAGGGAAACAGATTTTGCAGTTTTCTTTTGCAGGGTATCAAGAAGAAAATGTAGAGGTTGTTTTACAAAAAAGATATTCTTATGATGATCCTAGATATCAGCCTAAAATCTTTGTACATTATGTGAAGATGAAACCTGCTGCTATTTCTGAGCCAATTCCTGTAAGCGATAAAAAAGAAACTACTATTAATGCTTATTCCATAACGATAAAAGATAATTCTAAATTAGTTTTTCCTAATACTGCTAAATATTCTGTTTATAATCGCGATAAAAAGGAGATTATTTACAGAACAGTTTTTACAAAACAAGATGAGCCTGTTGAAGTTTATGACAATGCTGAAGTAATCTATACTCTACCTTTTGGAAGTGGGACGAGAAATGAGAAAAGGATATTGAGATATGAAAGAGGAGGTTATACTGAATATAAAGATTATGGAATATTAATTAGGGTTTATTTTGATAATAGAAAAACTGGAGAGACTGTTGCTTTACAGCCTTCTCAGAAAGAAATTGTTCCTGGTGTTGTGAGGATTGCTAAGCCGAGGAAAGTTATTTCAAGAGAGCAAGAGGATATTAGAGAAGCAGATTTAAAGAGAAAAATAGCTCAAATGTTATTAATAAATATGGGGAAGTCATCAAATTGTAAAAGTTATCCTATCTATGAGGTTGGGGGCTATTATGTTTTTACAAAGGAAGAGATAGAAGTTATTAAAAAATGCGCTCTTGATTATGAAAGGGCTTTCGTAGCTACTGATATGGAGGGAGGAAAGGTATTAAGATTTAAAGAAATTCCTGAAAAATTATCTCTGTTTGGAAGCCAGGATTTAGTCGGTCGAGAATATCTTGAAGCGCAGGATAAAGAAGCATTCTTAAAAAATACTTATCAGTTGGCTTATGAGTCTGCTCTTAATTTGAAAAAATTAGGGGTAGACATGAATTTTGCACCCGTTCTAGATGTTGTTACAACAGATAAAAGTTTCATTGGTAGACAAGATAGAAGTTATGGAAGTGATCCTGAAGTTGTTTCAAAGATCGGTAACGTTGTCATTAGAGGCTTTCAAGATGCTGGAATAATTTCTGTTGCAAAACATTTTCCGGGAATGGGAAGATTAAAAGTAGACCCGCATTTTAAGGAGGGGAGTGTTGATGTTACAAAAGAGGAAATGGAAAAAATTGAGTTAGTTCCTTTCAGGTCTGCCATTCAGCAAGGTGTTACAGGCATAATGGTTGGATGGTTTGGTATTCCAGCTTATGATAAAGACAATATGGCTTTTATGTCTAAAACCATAGTTAATGATTTATTGAGAGAAAAATTAGGATTCGAAGGATTAATTATAACTGATGAAATTGGAATAGCTTCAAGAGATTCTACCGAGAGATTCCAGAATGGTGAGAAGAGTTATGCAATAGATGTATTGGGTGTAAATAAAATTCATCCGTATATAGTTGAAGATATGGTAGATTCTATTCTTGCAGGAAATGATCTGTTGCTTTATTTTCATGGAGAGGATAATCAATTTTTAATTGATGGTATTTATTATTATGTGACAGAGAAAGATGAAACAGATGGGTATACAACAAAGGCATTAGAATTGCAAAAAAGAATTGATGAGAGTAATGAACGTATATTAGAAATTAAGAAAGATTTGTTAGTTTCTGGCGAAAAGGAAAAAGAGCAATTTAGTTCTCTAGATATTGAACAACTAATAAATTTGTTACAACCCGAAGTCGACACCAGCAATATTAAGACTACGGATGTTTTATGCGCTAATTACGATGAGGAAGATGTGAATGAGATTACAGGAAATGCTGTAAAAGAAAATGAATGCGGGATTAAACTTGGGTATTCTGAGGGATATATTGAGAGAAGAATGATGCTTAATGGAATATCAAGAGATGATGCTAAAAAAGAGGTTCTCGAGCAGCTCAATGATGACATTCTTTATCTTATCCAAAATAAATTTAAGCCGCTGAAGGTTGAAAACTTAAAAATTTATTTAGTTACTAAAGATGAGGTGCCTATGTTTTATAGGCTTGAGACTAAATCCGCAGTTGATAGAGGAGGAGTGGTAGGGGCATTCTATGTTCCTCGTAAAAATACATTATATGTTGACTTTTACGAATCAGATGCATTGCTGCATCCTGAACGCACCTATTCTTATAATCCAGAGTCTGTTATATATCACGAATATGTCCATGCATATCAAAATCAATTGAGGAAAGAGTATGATAAGGTAATTTATGATGAAAAAATTGATTATTTCTCTAATGTGAAAAAGAGAATTAAAGAGATTGCTATTGAAAAAGATCTTGCTAAGATGTTTCTTAAAGAAGTATTGCAGTATAGGCCTTTTTACAGAGAGGGAATGAGCTCTGAAGAGGCGTTTGATATTATTGCAAGCAAAGACTTGTTTGATGTTTTTATAGAGGATAAATTGATCAGGAATTTTTATAATAGAGAACTTTTGA
Source organism: Candidatus Woesearchaeota archaeon (assembly GCA_964372845.1). Lineage (GTDB taxonomy): Archaea > Nanobdellota > Nanobdellia > SCGC-AAA011-G17 > ARS1403 > JACPIN01. Next base: position 7,484 of record CAYJRS010000036.1, read on the forward strand.
GATTTGATTTTATCCCGGAGTATAAGGGATTTTTTGAGACGCTAGACTTTTGCAGTGAGCATATTTTTAATGATGATGAAGGCTTTACTTTATGGAAGAGTAACCAATATAATCCTATGAATGGGGCTTATAGGCCTGCGCAATGCATAGATATTGAGGAATTTGCTGCCTACTTATTAGAGCACATAAAATATGAGCCTGAAATTGTTTATAATTCCATTAATGGAGAATATGGAAATGCCGAGTTATACAATGAGAATTTAGACTTGGCTTTAAAATATGAATGGATAACAGAGGAAGATTACAATGAAGTGATAGATTACGGTAAAGATGAAATTGGATGCGATATAAACAATCCTAATCTGATAAGAAGAGCGGGAAAGGCTGTTGCTAAAAGAGTTGGAATAAACACGAAAGAGTTCTGCCAGAGAATTGTTGAAGATACGAAGAAAAGTTTAGAGAGAAAAAATAATGAAGTATTTAATGAGGTGAAAGATGTTTCTGAGACTGACAATGTTGACCTTTCTTTACTTCTAGCTGTTATTACAAAAGAATCTTCTGGAAGGAAATATGTAAAAGGAAGATTTGGAGCCGATGGATTAATGCAGGTCCTTCCTGACACTGCTAAATTATTTGAAAGCAAGCATCACAAAAAACCTGCTAAATGGATGAATCTGCTTCATGCTGGCTCTCTGTATTTTAAACAGCAACTTGATAAGTTTGGAAGTGAAGAATTAGCGTTAGCTGCTTACAATGCAGGACCTAAAAGGGTTGAGGGCTGGAGGAAATGCATTGGAGATGAAAATGCTGACTGGGAAGAGATTTTGAATAATGAGAAAATAAAAATAACTACAAGACCAGATTCAAATAATAGATGCCATCTGTCTTTCAGCACTAAAAAATACGTTACTTTAGTGATGATGTATAAAGAGATTTGGAAAGGTG
>CAYJRS010000037.1:0-8257 GCA_964372845.1 Candidatus Woesearchaeota archaeon
TCTTGTTGTAGCCCTTTTTCTCCTTTCCATATGCAGGATAAGATCTTCTAGTTTTTGAAGGTTGTATTTTACTGAGTCGAATTTTTTCCTTAGTTCATTATCTCTTATATCCAGATGCAAGAACTGCTCATATATCTTATCTACTAGCTCCTTTACCCTCAATGCTTCATTTATCTTTCCGTTAATTGCAAAATAATTGGCTTTCCTCATTAATTCACCTGTCAAATCGCACAATCCTGAGAGATAATCAGGGGCGGATACATATAATTCTCCTTGCGTAGGCACTTTATTTTTGTAGATGAATTCGTATAAACAGATGGCTTCAACATATTCCTGCATTGCTACCTTGTAGGTTGGGGAGAATTGGAGTTCACCTCTTGTTCTTAGCTTCTGTACTTTTTCCATTAGCTCTTTTGCCAATTCATCTACCTTTTTATCATCTCTATGCACTGCATAAATCACGCGCTTAGAAAAACGAATTGCTTCATGGCACTTTTGGAGCATTGCATCTCTTCTCTTGTCAAACAACTGCATCTCTTTGTTAATATGCCTGAGGTCTAATCTTACCATTGTATTTAAGATAGTCCTTTTGTGTTTATATAATTTTGCCTGTTTTTTCTTTCAAAAGATATTTATATCTGTTTGTGTTGAACTTAAATATGGTTGATATTAAACATGCTTATCGAGATGTTAAAAGATTAAAACAAATCGCTACTGCCTTATTGAAATCCGGCTTGGGATATTATCTTTATGAATTGAAACTTGGGCAGCATTTATTCTGGCATCAAAAAATTGTGGATCAGGAAAAGCCAGTTGAGTTGCCGAATAAAATTAGGATTGCGATGGATGAGCTTGGAGGGACATTTATTAAATTAGGTCAGCTGCTGAGTTTAAGACCGGATTTAATTCCTAAAGAATATTGCGACGAATTTAGCAAGCTGCAGGATAATGTGACTGGATTTTCTTATGATAAAGTCAAGGAGATAATTGAAAGCGAATTGAAACACGATGTAAAAGATGTTTTCTCTCATTTTGAAAAAGAACCAATTGCCAGCGCCAGCATCGGGCAGGTGCACAAGGCTAGATTGATGAATGGAACTAGGGTTGTTGTGAAGGTGCAGAGACCTAATATTAAAGAGCTGATGGATACTGATATTGATCTGCTGTATCATCTTGCTGAGCTGATGCAAAATCACATTGAAGGACTGCAGGATTATAATCTAAAAGGCGTTATCGATGAATTTAGAAGATATACTCTAAATGAACTTGACTATTTGAAAGAAGGGAGGAACATCGACAGGTTTTACAAGAATTTTTCTGGCAGCAAGACAGTTAAAGTTCCTAAGATATATTGGGACTTTACAACTAAGAGAGTTTTGGTTATGGGGTACATTGACGGGATACCTATTGACGATAAGGACGGCTTGAGAGACTGGAACTGCGATGAGAGAATTATTTCTAAGAACTTGGCAGACTGTTTTTTGAAACAGGTGTTTGAAGATGGCTTTTTTCATGCCGATCCTCATCCAGCGAATATTTTTGTTTTGCCCGAGAATAAACTTGCACTACTTGATTATGGGATTTGTGGAAGCCTGAGTGAAGACCTTAAAGAGAAATTGGATGATATATTAATCTCATTGGTGCATAGGGACATTAATAACGTAGTGAACGGATTTTTGAGCGTCGGGGTTGCGGAGGATAAAGATCAAAACTTGATTAACGAGCTTGAAATCGTCGTCGAGGAATATGCAGATTCCGACATTGACCAGATTAATTTTCCTCATTTGTTTTGTGATTTAGTCTTTGTCGCCAGGAAATATAATCTTTCTCTGCCTGTTGATTTTATTCTGCTCGCCAAGGCTATTGTAACCATTGAAGGCGTTGGGCAGCAGTTGAATCCAGATTTTAATCTGGGCTTGACTTTGCATGGATATGCTGATAACTTGACTGCTAAAAGATTAAGACCGAGCTATGTTATAAGGACTTTTGTCGAGGATATTTCTAATTTTAGAGACAATATTAAACTAGTGCCAAAGCAGATAAATGAAATATTGCTGAAGTTGAAAAAGGGAGAGCTTGGAGTGCATTTTGAAAGAAAAGATTTAGTGCAGCTTGAAAGAGAGATGGACCGGAGTAGCAACAGAGTAAGTTTAGGCGTTATTATCGCTGCTTTGATTGTTGCAAGCGCTCTTGTGCTGCAAGTGAGGAATGGAAAATGGCTGGCTATTGTCGGATTCTTAATAGCAATCTTTTTAACTATAAACTTATTTATATCTGTTATAAAAGAAAGGAGGATTGTTGTTTAAGATGGTGAAGAAAAAAAGCGGTAGATCTGGGAAAAATTTAGGAAATGTTTTGAGGGTAAAAAAAGTATTGGATACTGGTTTTTTATTTAGTGTTGGGATTGCCTCGATTGCGAAAGAAAATGCTGAGAAGATTGTTAAAGACTTGGTTATGAAAGGGAGATTGAATGAGAAGCAAGGGAGGAAAGTTGTTAACGACTTGATAAAGAGAAGCAGAAAAGAAAGAGAAAGGGTAAAAAGATTATTGATGCGCTGATGAATTAAAATCTAATGGTTTAATATAATCTAATGCGCTAGAATAAATTCGTATAATCTGCTGAAAGTTTCGTCTTGATCGCCTATCTCGCTGTGGGTTGAATTCGCTAGTGAGATTAATATCTTATCTTCTGAGTTTACATTATTGTAGATATAATTCGCTGATTCCGGTAAGACTATTCTATCACTATCCGATTGGAAAATAAGTATCGGCTCCGTTATCTGTTGCAGTTGAACTGTGTTGATTAATTTCTGCAACTCTGTTATGCTACTTAGAGACATTGAATCATAAACAACCCTTTTCTCGTCTATAAATTTAATTATATCCTCTGGCTTCTTTGCTGTGTAAGTTTCTACTAATTTTATTAAGGGGATGAATGGGAGGTAACGGTTTGCTAGGAAGATAGCGGAGTTTATCGATATTACCCCATCGAGATCATTTTTGGCTGCTAATGACAATGCTAAAGTTCCTCCCATTGAATAACCCAGAACAAATTTCTTTTTTGTGTCTAGTAAATTTAATGATTGCTGTGCAGCATTTATCCATTTTTGATACTCTATTTCTTTTAAATCTCTTGGATGGGTTCCATGTCCAGGAAGCAGAGGAGCGTAGACAGTTATGTTTTTTTCTGCAAGAAATTTAGCTAATTCGCGGAAGTCTCCTGGCGACGATGTAAAACCATGGATTAGCAATATTCCGATTTCCTTGTCTCTCTGTAAAAATAAAGGCTCTGCTCCTATCATTACTCCGTTTTCTCTTTCTTGCTGGTTGGCAACGTAATTAACACCAAGCTCATTTACTGTTTTGCTAAGTGCAGCTATAAATATAAAAACTATGATTAATACTATAATCCCTCTTTTTTCTATTATCTTCTTTATCAATGTGTTCATTGTAGTTTTTTAATTAAATCAAAAGCTTCTTTTGGATTTATTTTGCCTGAATATCTTTTCATGATTATTCCCATAATTGCATTCGGTGAAAGTGCAGGGTTTTTTTCGATGATAAGCTTTATTTCTTGTTCAATTTCTGTAAATGAAACTCGCTTGTAATGGTCTGGATTTATTTTTTGCTTTTTTGCTACCCTTGACAAAATGTCTAAGACTGCTTCTTTTTGCAGATGGTGCTCGTTTGCCAATTCAAGTGTTTCTTCAAATTCTTTTTGCATGAACTGATGCTTGATGTCGAATCTTGTTTTTAGTTCTTTAGGCGCTTCAATCAGTATTTGTGCTATAAACTTCGGGGACAATCTTGGATATTTCTTTACTAACGATTCAAAATTAATTTTCTTTTTAATTAATTCTTTAGCTAATTCTGGTCGTAAATTAAACTGTTTTTCAAGATTCAATGATTTTTCTGTGATTAATTCTGGAACTCTTATTTGTTTTAATAAAAATTTTGTTTCTATCTCCGACAAATCAGTTTCAGGATACATTCTTGCTTCTCCCGGCAATGGCCTTAAGAAAGAAGTTGTTAAATTAGGCTCTGCTCTTCTTACTTCTGAGTGCTCTGGTTTCTCCTTTAGCAATCTTGAGACTTCATATTCTATTATTTTAGGTATTGACTTTAAATCTTGAAAACCTTTGATTTCTATTCTTGGAGAACTGCCGATTGATAAGTTTAAATCCTGCCGAATTGTTCCTAAACCGCGCTTTACTTTTGTTGCTCTTAAAACCATTCCAATAATTTCAGCTGTTTCTTTTGCATGTTCTGGATCTTTAATGTCTGGGGCTGTTCCAATTTCTACTAACGGAATTCCCAACCTGTCCAACCTGTAGGTTACTTCTTTTCCAGAACTCTTTATCTTTTTTGCTGCTTCTTCTTCTAGAAAAATTGTAGGGATTTTAATTAAACCTTTTGAAGTTTTTATTTTTCCATTTTTCGCTATTAAAGCTGTTCTTTGGAAACCCGATACGTTGCTGCCGTCGATAACTATTTTCCTCATGACTCTTATTTTTTTTTCTATTTTTGCGTTAAGTAAGAGTGCGATCTGTAAAGCTGTTTCTAAAGCTTTTTTATTCATATTATGCGGAGGCTCATCGTCGATATCCAAAAGACAATTGCAATCGTTATAGAATTCGTAAATGAAAGTTTGATCTTTTTCTTGTTCGAATAATGCTGCTATGTCTTTTTTTCCTGCCAATCCTGCTACTGCTCTCAACTTTCTCTTTATTATTAAATCTGGAGATTCTTTCTTGTTTGTTATTGACGGACAATTGCAGAATAATTTATGTGTTTCTAACTGCTGGTGAATTTCAAGACCTGCTTTGAAATTTAATTTTTTGTAATCTTGCATCTTAACCTTTATTGTGGTTATAATAATCTTTATTTAGGTTATTTTCTTCTATTTTAAATATTCCTTCTGGGGCATAATTTCCTTTTAATTCTACTATTATAACATACATATCATGGATTTTTAAAATTTCTCCGAATTTTTCCTTTAATTAGCAAGATTTTTTATTTCTGTTAGTTTCTCTTTTAGTTTTTTGTTTATATTTTTTCTTATCATGTTGATCATTAAAAATACGAAGACTCCTATAAGAAATGAGATTACCCAATTTTTAAAGACTTGATAGCTGATTCCTGTAATTCCGATTGTTGCAGAAATAATTGCTGCTAATGAAGCATTGTAATCGCTAATAAGCTTCTTATGTTCTAGATCTTTAATATTTTTTTCAATCTCTAATTTGCTTCGCTGCATAAATGGTGCCTCCTATGGCTAGCACTACTCCGACTCCAAAGTATATGTATTGAGCTGTTCCTTGAGTGGCAAAGGATTGTATAAATGAAACCAAACCTAATATCCCAACCATAACTCCTACAGTTATCTTATCCATTTTTAACCTCCTTTCTTCTTTGAATTATTTATTGAAATCATCTTCCAAGAATTCTGTTGAGCTTCTGTCAGAGATTTCTCCCCTGAGATTTTCTGTTATTAATGCAATAATTTCTTTTTTATTGTAGTTCGATAACAACCAAGCCAATTTTATAAATGCTGTTTCTGTTGTCATGTCCGTCATGTTTCCTAGGATTCCTATCTCTTGTAGTTTTCTTCCCGGGGTGTAAACATTCATGTTGATTCTGCCAAAGATGCATTGTGATGTCATAACTATTGGAATCTTTTTCGCAAGATTTTTTAGTTCATTCAGGATTTTTTGATTTTCTGCTGTGAACTTGTCTATTCTTTCTATTGGTGCATGTCCTAAACCAGTGCCCTCTAAAATTAATCCGTGAAAGTTTTTGTAGAATCTTATTTCTTCTGCTGACATGTTAGGATGTGTTTTTAAAATTCCTACTTTTATTTTTGGATTGAATAATCTTAATTCCAGCTTTGATTTTTTATTTACTTTTTTGAAATCTTTTCTTAATAAATCTAAACCTTTATCATGATAAATAAATGCGTAAGGTTTTGTGTTAATTGGCTTGAAAGCGTCTCTTCTTGAAGTGTGTAATTTTTTTGTTTTTAAAGCTGGAAGGATTGAGCAATGAGTATCTTCCATAGAAGCATGCATACAAATTGCGACTTCTGCGAAATCAGTTTTGTTTATGAAATTTATTGCTGATACAAGATTCAATGATGCATCTGAAGAGCCCCTGTCTGAGGATCTTTGCGCCCCTACAAGGATAATAGGAATTGGAAGATTTTCTAAGATGAAAGATAAGGCTGCTGAGGTGTAATGCAGAGTGTCTGTTCCGTGTGTAATAATTATGCCATCGACACCTGCTTTTATCTCTTTTTGTATCTCTCTTGTGAGCAGGTTATAATGGGAGAAATTCATGTTTTCTGAAAGCATGTTTGAAACTAGACGGGATTTTATTTTTGCTAGGGGTTTTATTTCTGGATAAAGGCTTAGGATTTCTTTTGCTGTATATTGGGCTGATACCCCACCTTGTTTATCTACGCGAGCAGCGATTGTTCCTCCGAGATGCAGTATGGAGATTGTTTTCATTAGAAAGATGAAATATTTAATCTATAAAAACATTATTATGTAATTTAGAATATATTTTATAAAATACTGTTTTGTAATATATATCTTGTGAGATGACAGTATATTTAAATCAGTCTTATCTGATAGATAGAAAATAAAAAATTATTTTGAGTTTTGGCGAACTCAAATTGGCGATTTTAATTGTCTTTGGCGAGACAATTTGTATCTGGTGTCTTTATAGTGTCATGTTTGGCGATTTCTATAAAAACTTAGAAAGTGATAAGGCTATGTTATATATAAAGCTTTCGTTGCTTTCGGGAAATAATAATAAAAATAAAAAAACCGGGGGAATAAAAAATGGAATTTATTGTGCAAAATGCTATAAATGAGAGCTCTAAGCAAAAGTATTCTGAAGTGACTGTTGGACAAGCAAATATAAAAGTTATTGGTGTGGGTGGTGCAGGTGGCAATATGGTGAATTGGCTGTACAAGAAAGGGGTGCAGGGTGCTGAGATAATTGCCGTTAATACAGATAAGCAGCACTTGGATGTGCATAATGCTGACAGGAAAATTCTGATTGGCAGAGATGTTACTAGAGGGCTGGGCGCTGGCGGATTTCCTCAAAAGGGGTTAGAGGCTGCTAGAGAGAGTGTGCAGGAGATAAAGGAAACTTTAAAGGATGCTGATATGGTCTTTGTCTGCGCTGGAGAGGGTGGAGGTACTGGGACTGGTGCTGCCCCTGTTGTTGCTAAGATAGCTAAGGAAACTGGCGCTATTGTCATTGGAACTGTTACAATGCCATTTTCTTTGGAAAGAGCTAGGATTGACAAGGCCGAATTTGGGCTGCAGGAGCTAAGGCAGGTTAGTGATTCTGTAATTGTGATTGACAATAATAGATTAGTTTCTATTGCTGGAAATTTGCCAATTCAACAGGCCTTTGCAGTTGCAAATGAGCTGATAAGCACGATGATTAGAGGTATAGTCGAGACTATTGCTGTTCCTAGTTTAGTCAATTTAGATTATGCAGATGTAAGAGCAATTATGAGTGATTGTGGAGTTTGCAGTATTGGTGTTGGAGAATCAAACACAGATCATAAAGTGGAAGAGGCAACTAGGAGGGCTTTAACTAATCCTTTATTGGATATAAGCTATAAAGGAGCTACTGGTGCATTGATACATGTTGAAGGCGGGAGTGATTTGACTTTGGATGATGTTAGTAAGATTGGAGAGATTGTTACTGAAAGTTTAGATAGAGATGCTAATGTTATCTGGGGTGCAAGAATAAATGAAGATATGAAAGGAAAATTAAGAGTTATGACTATAATTGCCGGAGTTACTTCGCCGTATATCTTAGGCAGGGTTGATAGGGCTGCTAGTGAGCGTGCCAGAAAAATCCAGTTCAGTGAAGAATTGGGTATTGATATAGTGTAATAGAGAGTAATGTTTCCAAGGGCACCTTACTTGGCTTCTCTTAACCCCCTATAGCTTCTGGTGCCCTTTTCTTTTTATATTTTAGTTTATTTACCTTTTTAAATTACTACAGAAAGTTTTGACTCGTCTCTCAAATTTCACTTAATCAGACTTCATATAATCAAAATACTACGTTTTGCTTATATGAACTATTAGCAGAAATAAGTGGGCTCGCTAAAGAGAGTCAATTTCTACGAAAATTGAAGAATTAATAAGACAGGCATCTATTTAACTAATTGTTTCTCAAACATCAACTTGTGCCCCAGTGGATCTATTTTTCTTCTTCACTTAACATTTTATTC
>CAYJRS010000038.1:0-2190 GCA_964372845.1 Candidatus Woesearchaeota archaeon
TCTTTCGCCCCCCCCCCCCAATCTGTCAGTATTATTTAGAACGTTTATTATTAGCCAGATGATATCTTCATCCTCGACCTTTCTTTTTATGATAGATATTAAAATTTCATGGTCAACATTCTGAAAATAATGTTTTATATCTGCTTTAAGGCAGAAACCGCTTTTAGTGCGCGGATTGGAGACCTTTCTTACAAATTTGTGAAATCTCTTGATTGCAAAAAGGGTTCCTTTATTTATTTGATTTGCACAAGAATCATAAATAAATGCTGGTTCAAATATTGGCTTAATAACGTTGATGATGGCATGATGAACAACTCTGTCTCTAAAATCTGATTTGCTTATTGTTCTTGTTTTGGGGTCTCTCAATACAAAGGTCTTAAGAGGTAGTGGTTTGTAAGTTTTAAATTTCAATTCTTTATGTAGATTTAATAGATTTAACTCTATGTTTTTTTCAAATTCAATCACGTCTGATTTAGAACTCTTCCCTGTTCTTGCTTTTCTCCAAGCAAGAGTTAAGTTGCCCATTGAGCAAAGATACTTGTATGACTTAAGATGGTCCATTATTATTGGCCTCGACCAAGGTCATTCCGAAAGCGTTGTTGTGGTTGTTCAAGTTCCTGTTCCTCGCATTCAAATTGGAACCGTTCTGCGGAACGTTGAACCACGAAGCTTTATAGCCATTGTTGTCTACAGTCACCACTGCTTCACGCATGTCGCAGTTGAATTTTATGGCTTAAAATGATTTAAATAAGCATTAACAAAATGGCGTGTGGCCCCTAAACTCTTTTGAGAGAGTGGTCGAGGCAATAAGAAAAGATAAATAGAATTTAAATTACTTTGTATTTCTAAGCTTTTCTAAAAGTCCTTTAGATAAGGGCCTAGCAATTTTATCAGTTAAACCAGATAAACTTGTTTCACTTAGAACTGCTGGAATGATTTCAGAGTTCGCTTTTCCTATTTGACTTAAAGTGTATCCTGAATTTTTTGCAATGCCTTCGGCATTTCTAAACACCCCGAAAGCGTAGTCGTGGTAGTACAAGCTCCCGTCCCTCGCAACCAAATTGGAACCGTTCTGCGGAACGCCGAACCACGAATAATTAACATCTGTTGCATCTTTTGAATCTGAAGTTAAATCCCAAAATGGAATTGATTGATGTTTGTTAAAGTCAAAATAGGCTTTAGCATTTCTTCCTAATGCAAATCTTGTTTCTGGCATTTCAGGAGTTAATTTAGAATCTCCTTTCCATGAAAGTATAATTGCAGTTCTATCTTCTGGCTCCACTCCTTCCTGTGTTTTTGCCAGTTCTTTAACAGCTTCATAAAATTCTCTTGGTAGTTGTGGAAATTTTCCATTTCTATGTGCTTGAACAGCTATCATCGCCATTTCAGGAGAAGACATCCAAGGTGAACCCTTGTATAAGATAGTATTTTCTCCTTTAACAGCTAAGGGTGTAAGACTTGTTCTTGTTCCATAATCAGAAACTCCTGCCAATCTTATGCCAACTACATCTTCAGGAAGAGCAATATACGGAGCAGAGATTCCTTCTTCTCTAAATGCTTCAATCTGATTGTTTAAAGGCGCAGCCAAATAAAATACATTTCCTGCATCAATCTTTCCAACTTTTTCTGCTTTGAATTCCATGCTCCTCTTAAAAAATAAGGGTATTTAAACCTTTCTATTTAGTTACTACTTAGAAGTTGACCTAGGTTGATTATATAATCTTATATCTTTCAATAAATGAGGAAATAGAATTTATTTTAAGCTAGGACAGTGACCCACCATCGCACCGTATACTTTTTGTGCATCTTCTAAGGCAATATCAATAAGTTCTAATGCTTGTGTATCTCTTTGATGCTGTGCAATTGCCCGCTCTAAACCTTGAACATGTTTCATCTCTATTAATTTTAATAAAGCTATAGGTTCTGCTTCAAAACGGCTAATATCACTTTTATATTTAGGGGTATCTTTCCATGCAGATACATTCACATTGAAGTCACCTAAATATCCAGACATTGTGAATATATGTTTATTTGGCGTTCTGGAATAAATCCATTGACGTACTAAACCCTTTTCTTAAATTAAGATTAAGAAATAAAAAATGATCGTGCTCGGATTTGAACCGAGGACCTCTGCCTTATCAGAGCAGCGTTCTACCAGGCTGAACTACACGATCTTAAACTAGTTACAAA
>CAYJRS010000038.1:2290-7606 GCA_964372845.1 Candidatus Woesearchaeota archaeon
TTATCAGAGCAGCGTTCTACCAGGCTGAACTACACGATCTTAAACTAGTTACAAATAAATCGTTTTTAAGTCTTTGGTTGATTCGAGAAAAAGGTTGTATTTTGATATGTGCTTTGAGTTTTTTGGTTCAATTATTTTGAAGAATTGGTGAAGCATTTTAGTTCCTCTTACCTCTATCTTGTAAGAGGTCAACTTGTTGCCTTTTTGATAATTACTTTGGTAACCTGTTGCTTTTAAGCCTAGTGAGTTAATGACATTAGACAATTGGTTTGCTAAGTTTAGAGAGATAGTGGAAATATGGACCCGAGGATATAACTTATTATTTTTCTTTTCTAAATATAACCCCCCATCGGTGTCAAAAATACCTCTGATGCAAGCTATAAGTAATCTTTTATTATCAACAAATGTTTGTGGAATTTCTAGTTCGAGCTTTCTTCCTAAAGGAAGCCCCAGATTTTGTTTAAATTTAACTAAATTATTGTCCCATATTTGAAAGCCAAATACCCTAGTAGAAGGCATTTCTCTTAGATTTATTTTTAAGCTGTAAATCCTTTCAAATAAAGGTTTTATTCTTTCTATATAGTGCTTTTTGTCGTCTTCTAAATGTCCTCGAAGTTGATACACCCCCCCACCTTTATAGTAGTTCATACTGCCGCCCCCAATATGCCAACCGGTTTCTTCTGCCAATTCTTCTCCGATAGAAATATTCATCACAATTAGAACTTTTCAAAGTTATTATATTTTTTAGAGTAATTGCCTAGTCATAAAATTGGGCTTTTTGCTTACCCTGACTGAGATTTACTTTTCGGTCAGTAGCCATTTCCAAGCAGGAATAAATTTTATTGTAAGCCCGTTTATTTTCTGTTCTTTTTCTTCTTGCATATTTATTAAGATTAGATTTTTACATTTAAATTCTTCACTGGCTTTAACTAATGCTCTTATTTCTCTATCGAGAGTAGCCGAATCGCTTAAGTCATAGCAAACTTGCAGGAGTTGGATAACTATCTTTCCATCTTTCACAACAAAGTCAACTTCTTCCTTAAGAATACTCTGATAATAAGCAAGGTTCTTATTTCTTCTCGTCAGTTCCATAAAGACAAGATTCTCAAGAAGCCTGCCCTTATCATCAATATCGTTAATAGTTAAAAGACCATTATCAACAAAGTAAACCTTGGGCAGAGATTGACCGCTTTTTTTATAAGATAAGTTATGTTTTTTTAGAAAAAAGACAAAAAAAGCGTCGCTTAGATAATCTGCGTACCTATACAATGCATCTCTGCTTGTTTTCATGCCACGAGACTTGCAATAGTTATAGAACTTATTCATTGAAAATTCTTTTGATGCTAATAGCGCTTTAATTAGTTCCCTCATAACGCTTGTGTTTCTTATCTTGCCTCTTTCAATGACATCCCTATAAATTGCAGTATCAAAAATATCCTGGGTTATCTTTTCCCTTTCTTTGCTGTAAAGAATAGTTTCTGGATATCCTCCAAATGTAAGAAACTCTGCCAGCAGATTGTTGAGCACTGCCTTTTCATGCGAGGAGTAGAATTTCTTTATTTCAAATTTTTTGGCAGACAAAAACTCCCTGAAAGAGAACGGGTAAATATGATATGAAATATTTCTTCCACGCATACTAGTAGCTATCTCTTTGCTTAAAAGTTTCGCACTAGAACCAGATAAGAAAACAGAGGCACCATCATCAAGACAACCCCTAACAAAACGCTCCCATTCTAAAACATTTTGTATTTCATCCAAAAATAGCCAGATTCTTTTTCCTTTATTGTTCGGATATAGATCGTAGTAAGCTTCCAGCATAATAATCAAATCTTTATAGGATAAATCTTGCAATTCTGCTTTTTCAAAATTGATATAAACCACTTTGTCAGACCCATGTTTTTGCCTTATTTTAGATATTAAGAAAAACATCTCAAATGTTTTCCCTGCTCTTCTAGGTCCAATAAGAGAGATTGCTCTTTTTATATCACTCTCAAAATCTATCTCTTGATATCGAGGGATAATTTTAGGCATATCTTTTTCAATAAAGTCCCTTAGGATTTCAGCCCATTTTTCTTTGCTTATCATAGCTGTATGGGGAAGAAATCCTTTATAAATCTTTCCTTGTATAGAAGGAAACTATTCGTTAATCTTTCCTTGTATAGAAGGAAACTATTATGTTGCCAAATTATACAAAAATGTTGAAATACGAAATATTTATATAGTAACTAGGAGTTCCGATATAGGAACTAAATGTTCTTATAAAATGATATCTTTAACAAAGAAGGCGTGTGAAATCTTGATTAAGCTATTCAAAGATTTCAGCAAAGATTATAATGCAAATTCTCTTTCTAAAGAAGTCGGAATAGGTTCTAGGGGAGTCTTAAAGATATTAAAACGTTTGGAAAAAGAAGAGATATTAATAGGTAAAAAGTTAGGTAAGGCTATATTTTACAAGTTAAACCTTGATGATTTATATACAAAAAAGACCATCGAAGCACTACTTATTGGAGAAGCCAGAACTAAAGCACAAAGATGGCTTGCAGAATTCAAAGAGGTTTTTAGCTATACTGAGGCAGTGATAATTTTTGGGTCAATGATTAAAAATCCGCAGCATGCAAGCGACATAGATGTTATATTTGTGTATAAAAAACAGAATCACAAAAAAGTCTCAGAATTTATTTATACAAAGAATAAGGTTTTGTTTAAGAAAATCCATGCTATTCCGCAAACTATAGATGATTTAAAGGAAAACCTAAAGAAGAATCCAGCAATTATAGATGCGATAAGAACAGGTTATATCTTGCAAGGGTATGATAAGATTGTTGAGGTGGTAAAAAGTGTCACAAGCTTCTAAACAAGTAGAATGGTGCTTAGGTAAAGCAAAGAGAGAGTTAGACGAGTGCAAGAGATTAGACAAAAGACCGAAGCATCGAGGGCTTGTAAAATCAGAACCAAATATGCGAGAAGCAGAAAATCATCTAAAGAAAGCAGAGGAAAACCTCAAATTTGCCACTTCGCTTGATGCTGATAAATACGGCTATAAAATTGTAGGAGGCGTGTTTTACTGCATTTACCAATGTTTTTTGGCAATAGCAACTAAATTTGGTTACGAATCTGGAAACCAAACATGCACAATTTCACTAATTGAATATCTGAAAGAAGAAAACAAAATAGATTTAGATGAAAAGTTTATCGAAATGATGAAGTACAAGGATGACCAGAAGGGAGAAAGGTATCTGAGCATCATTGACATGAGGGAAGATTATACTTACAGTGCTAAGATTTCTGTAGAAAAAGAGATTATTATGTCTTTAATAATTTCCTGCCAAGAGCTTATGGAGAAAACGAATAGGATTGTTTACGGATAAAATTGTTTCTTTGTCTACTTTTAAGAGTTCTATGAATTAGTTGATAATTCTCAGATGGTTTTAGTAATTTATTCAATTGCTTAAAGTAATCAAATTTGTATACTTTAGATGATAGAAATATTTGACTTCTTTTAGGCTGTTTTGCCTATTTATCTGTTTTTATTTATCTTTTTTACGCAAAGCTAATTCAAAATAAAAAAATAAGAAAGAAAAAAAAGAAAAAAAATAAAGTTAAAACTTTATTGTGAGACTCCTCGAGTGCTACCAGAAGATGTCTGATCTATATTGCTACCAACTACTTGGTATGCCAATCTTATGTCTGCTGATATTGTATCGCCTGCAGCCCAATTAGTGCTTGCACCGGTTTCACATTCTAATGTTCTTCTCTCGCCCGATGTCCATGCAGCGCTAAGTAGAGTTGGAGTTAATGTGCAAGTCCAGGTAGGAGTTCCACCTATTCCAGCCTTAGCAGTTATTGTTGGTGTTAGTGAATCTATAGAAGATCCTGAATTTTGAACCAGTTCCATTCTGATACAGTCATTGTCTGCTGCACCAACACCACAACCTGCAGAGGTACTATCGCTTACAATTGCAAATGCGTCCATATTAAATGGAGCATTTATAATGCCTGTAGAGCCTGCCAATCTACCAGGGTTGAAAACTCCGAAGTATGCAAGGACTCCGATAGCAATGATTGCGGCCAAAATAGCCCAGCCATATGTCATCAAGAACTCCATTGCTGCTTGTCCCTTTTTATTATATATCATCTTTTACCTCCTTTTCACTTTTTTAAGCATGTGCTTATATTCTTAATGTATTCGAGGGAGTTTATAAATATTTTTGTTTGCTCCCTAGGGGGTATTCTGGTAATTATAACAGGCATCTCTGATTTGCTGGGGGGTTTGGATGATAATTAATATTCAAATTTTTGAGGGTTATTGGATAAGGGCAATAATTAACCGCATACTGCATTATATCTTGTCAGGACACCTGGGTCATTTGCAGGATCGTTTGTGAGCTTGAACCAGTTTGGCTGCCCTGCTATCTGGCATGATGTTGGATTGCTTGAGGAGAAATAGACGTGGTCAACTATTGATTTGTCCTGAATGGAAATTCCTTGGGCATCTAATAATGGAATATTTACTAATGATTCTACACCATATAGGCTGTTTACTCCTAATTGTCCTTCTAATCTATCTATGAAGCTCGGAGCGTAAGTTGTGTTGACATAATAGTTGTCTGATACATGACTTGACAGGGTTTGTATTGAAAATGGCTCATATATTGTCTTGTTTACTTTTGAGGTTATTGTTCCTCCGGTGCTTATCAGGTAGACAGGGTCATCGAAGTGGTATGTTGGTATAAATCCTGATGAAATAAAAGTGCGATTCCACAGGGCAAGATTATTTGCATCGGAGATTGTTATATTGGATGTCAGAGTGACTCTTATGTTCCAAGGGTCGGTTTGGTCTATTTTAATTGAAGCGTTTTTTATTGTTACATTAACATTTATTTTTGCTCCGTCGCTTATTAGAGAGGCGACTATGTCCGAATATCTTGCGCCGACCATTATATTTTCAGGGGTTCCAAGATACGTGCCATTGAAAAATAATTCCTCGACTCTGGCGTTTACATTGCCTATGTATTGCCCTGTATCAACAATCTTAGTGTTAAATGTGAAAATGCTTCTAAATCCTGTGACAAACATTTTTCTTGGAAGATCGCTCTCCATAGAGTTTACAAAATTATTCATTGTCTCTACTCTTTTCTGGATTGTTTTTCTTTCCTTTACAGAGGAATAGAAAGTGTAAGTGACTAAGAGAAGGCTTACTATTACAATAACCATTAATGTGAAAAATATTCCTTTTTTGTTTGGAATCAACGCATAATTTTTCATTTTATTAAACTCTCATTATCATAACTACTTCCAGATTGGTTCATGAATCCT
>CAYJRS010000039.1:0-7377 GCA_964372845.1 Candidatus Woesearchaeota archaeon
ACGTTGCACTAAAATTTCGTCCTATCGGGAGAGCATAACAGGAATTTAACGGTTCAGAAACCTTCTTCACAAAATATTAGATTTATTCTTTATCTAATTCAACGTTAACAGCTTTTGGACCCCTTGTACCTTCTTCCACATCGAAGGTAACTGCATCGTTTTCATGCAGGCTGACGCCGGATTTTAATCCTGTTTGATGCACAAAATACTCTTTGCCGTCGTCTCCGGCAATAAATCCAAATCCTTTCATTTCATTGAAAAACTTTACTCTTCCTTTCATTTTTATTCCTCCCTATCCGCAATTTTTTTGCATTTATCGCAGAAAATCTTTTTTGCTTCACTCTTGTTAATTACAAACCTTGCTCTGCACCTCCTGCAAAAAGTTATTATGTTATAATTCACCATTTTTTATTTCTCCTAAATTTTATCTTCATATCATTATGATGGAATCTTTTATCAGGCCTTCCAAAACCATTTCTCTTCAGAATAATTACCCTTTCCATTCTCGGAGTATCTATCTTTTCAATATTAAAGGAGCTATAGTCTCTCATAACTCTGGAAAAATTATCATGGTCTTGCTCAGATAATAGGTTTACTACGATTCCATTCTCTCCAGCTCTTGCAGTCCTTCCTATTCTATGTATATAATCCTTGCTCTCTTTGGGTATCTCGTAATTATAAATATGAGAAACATTTTCAATATGCAAACCGCGGGCAGCAACATCAGTGCAGACCAAAACACCGACCTTAGCATTATTAAACATGTCCATCATTTTAGTTCTTTTATTCTGGGTTAACCCGCCATGGATTGCAGTAGCATCAATTTTATTTGCTTTTAAATTCCTTGCAACAAAGTCTGTATTAACTCTCATGTTGCAGAATACCATTACTAATCCAGCCTTTTCCTGCTGCAGTAAATTTACTAATAACGGCAGTTTTAGTCCTCTATTAACATTGTAATAAACTTGCTTCAGCTTATTTGGATCAACTAATTTTTCAGCAGAAACTACAATTTGATTATTCATATATTTATTAGCTAAACTTTTTATATCTGGAGGTATAGTAGCAGAAAAAAATAATGTTTGCCTTCTCTTTGGGCAGTTTTGCATTATCCTCTCCACGCTTTTAATAAATCCCATATCCAGCATCCTGTCAGCCTCATCCAATACTAATAGTTTAATTTGGGAAATATTAATAGTTCTCTGATTAAGATGATCTAATAGTCTTCCAGGAGTTGCCACAACAATCTCAGATCTTTTTAGGCCTTGAACTTGATTATTCATAGAAACTCCGCCATAAACAGCAATAGTTTTTAGTCTTCTATTATAAGAAAAATTATTCAGATAATCTTTTACCTGCTCAGCAAGTTCTCTTGTTGGTACTAAAACTAATGCTTGCAGCCCTCTATTTGGAATGACTTGATCTAAAATTCCGCACCCAAAAACCAATGTTTTTCCAGAGCCAGTTGCGCTCTCTCCGATTACATCTTTCCTTGCCAAAACAAGCTGGATGCTTTTTTCCTGGATTTCAGTTGGTTCAGTTAATCCTAATTTATTTATAGCTTTAAGCAGTTCAGGACCTAAATTTAAGTCTTCAAATTTCATTGTTTATACCTTTTAATAGCACTTCTCTAGAAAAAGCGAAATGTTAATTTTATTAAGCAAGTGCTTTCTCGTAAATTATATGCTCTTATTTTACTAATAAGATCTAACAATCTGCCCTATTTAAGGCTTCCGATTATGGAGCTGAAGTTAACGTCTGGAATTTTGAACAAAAAAATTAACTTTTCTTGATAACCAGCTTATTTTCTTTAACTTCTACTTCTAATTCCTGCCCCTCTTTCCAGAGGTCGCCATTCGGTGCATTTCCGCTTTGCTCGAAGAGATTAACAACCACTATATCTCGATTTTCTCGCTTTTCCCAATTTTAGCTAAAACTAAATTATGCATTCTTTTCAGGAATTCTATTCTATCTTCGATTTTAAACACATCTACGTATCCCTGCAATACTAAATTAAATGCAAACGGGCTTGGAATTCTCGTATCAATTTCCTTAATTTTTATATCTCCAGTTTCAATTTTCTTTATTATCTCACGGGCATGCTCAACATCCATTAAATCCTCTAGCACTTCCCTCCTCGCCTCTTTCAAGATGGAAAAATCATTGCTTATTCTTTTGACAGCACTTATCAATAACATTGAGCTAACTTGCTGCCTTCCAACTCTTTTCCTTTTGCCTTTATACTCTCTCAGTATCATCAAGCTTCTTCCAGCGCAATGCCTAAATCTTCTTCTCAGCACTTCAGTTTTCTCAAGCGCAATCTCCATTATTTTATCTAGGTCTTTGCTTTTCAAGGAATCAAATGCTCTTCTAGCCTGCATATTATTTTCTGATGCAAGATAGAATCCATTATCATTTATCCCGAGCTCAACATCCCTTTTCCCCAATAATCCAACTAGGTAGGCAACAGCTCTCGACAGGACATCATTAACTCTCCTTCCGTAAAGAGTGTGAAATACAACAAATTTTTTATTATATGCATTATAATGCTCAATCAAAATCTTTCTATCATTAGGAATTTCTTTAACATACAGAAACATCTCATTGAAATACCTGTAAATCGCTTCAGCGCTGTTCCTGTCGACGTATAAATACTCGTCGATGAAATCAATTATCTCATTTTTGCTTCTTCCTTTTGAAAACTTCTCTTCCATTAATCTTCTGAATCTTCCAATCTCAGCTCCAAGATCATAGCTCAATGGCAGCATTTCAGAAAACCAGCTAGGGATAGTTGGAGGTCTGCCAGCACTGGATTTAACCTGGGCAACCATTCCCCTGGCAAATTGAAACTCATATCTATCCCCGCCAAGAACGAAAACATCCCTCGCCTTTAGCCTCTCAAGAAATCCCTCGTCAATATGCCCTATTATCTGCTCCCCAACTTTAACAGTTACATGTGTTTCATCAGGAATGGTTCCAATATTTGTCATATAAATTATCCTGCTTAATTTTCCTTTTCTTCCAATCATTCCAGTTTCTTTGTCCCACCAGATCTTTGCATAAACATGCCTGTCTTCCAAGCTTGTAAACTCTCCTGATAAATAATCTAAAACAGAATCAAAATCATTTTTCTCTAAATTTTTGTAGCAGTAGCTCCTCTTGACTAATTTAAATAAATCATCATAGCTTATCTTGTCAGCAATTGCAATCCCATAAATCTGCTGCGCAAGTACATCAAGGCAGTTTTTAGGAATGTGAATGTTATCAATCTTTTTTTCTATAACACTTTTCAGCATGACACCGCACTCGATTAAATCATCTCTATCTAAAACAATTATCCTCCCTTTAATAGTATCATGTAATGCATGTCCTGCCCTACCACAATTATGAGTCAGCACACTTTCAACAAAATAGTTATTTGGATTTTTATCCAAAGTTAAATTATAAACATAACAACTTTCTTCTAAAATGTTTATAGACTCTATTTTAGTCCACTTTATATTATCTTCAATATCCTCATCTTTTGAAAAGTAGTGTCTTATATTTTTTTTAAGTATTAAAGATTTCTTACCTTTAAAAATACAATAATTTAGAAAGTCTTCTATATATTTATTCCTCGAAATATAGAGGCAATATATCTTATTATGGTTTATTTTTTTAATTTTATTTGAGGTTTTAGCTTCTATTTCTTTGAAATAATTGCTGATTCCACATCTATTAAGAAGATTATGTAAACCATTTGTAAATTTGTTACTAGCAGAAAATAATCTAACCCTTCCCTGACTTACATTACCGTCCCCTTCCATCACTCCCTCTATGAAAGGTATAATCAGTCTTTTTGGCATTCTATAAAGATAGTTAGAAATATCAATATTTATTGTTTTATTCTTTACCACTATGCCAAGAGATATAAGCAACTTTGCTAATAATTTAGAGCCACAATCTATACAATAGAATTCTTTTCCCTTTCTCTTGGAAATCCTGGACTCAAATCCATATTTCTTAAATATTGTTTGGCATTCCTTTAAAAGATTTTTATCCTTGTTTCCAAATTTTATCTTGTAATAATTATGTTTTTTATGAAGAGTAATTGAACCATCTGATGCAATTAAACCTGCTAGCCACATTATTTCTTCATTTAGTTTTAAGGGTAAGGGCTTTCTGTGATGTGATTTACTTTTGAGTTCCTTTAAATAAGCTAGATATTCCTCTTTTTTTATTTTACAAATTTCCATAATTTTCAAAAATAAATCTAATCTTATACTCTTTCTTCTACCTCTTTTTCTAATGTAGTTTTGTAGATGATTCTGTTTTATCCCTATTTTTTTCGCCAAATTAGAATATGAAATCTTATTATCTTCCACACAGTTATCAACAATTTTTCTGAGGAGATCATCTTTATTTTCAACATAAAATTCCTTGTTGTCAATCATTTCATATAGATAAGGACAGTCATCATTGTCAAAACAAAATATTTCAGCAATTTCTTCATTTTCTTTTAGTTGTTCTGCTTTTTTCCATCCTCTCCTTGTCATAAGAGGATGCTCTTCTGTCACCTTTATCTTTGAGCCAGAATGTAAACTTATTTCAAACAACTGTTTTGATATATTCTTGTGATATTTATGTATCTTATTTTTTACAAATCTTTTCCTCTTTTCATCATATGACAATATCTTAACATCTAATTTCTTCTCAACAATTTCTCCAATAGGAAAATATTCTCCTGTATCTGTTAAAATTTTTGAATCATATGCAAGACATCTTTGAACTGCCCTAGCGATGCTTTTTGGGCTTCCTAATAAAATTACTAAATCAATATATCCGATATCTATTCCAAGTTCCAGGCTAGTAGAAGTAACACATACCTTTAACATACCCTCTCTCATTCTTTGTTCTAAGTTCAATCTACTTTCTTTAGACAAGCTTCCATGATGCGCTCCTATATTTTCTGTATATTTTTTAGGAAACTTTTCTTTTAAATGATGCACAACCCTTTCAGTGGCAGCTCTTGTATTAGTAAAAATTAAAGTAGTTCTATGCTCTTGAATTAAATTATCTATGAGTTCATACATTGCTCTACTCTGCTCTTCATAACTTGTATTGATTAAATCCTTAACAGGGCTTAAAACTTTAATATCCATTTTTTTAGTTAAATCAATCTGAGCGATATAGCAATCTCTTCCATTTCCAACTAAAAATCTTGCAATTTCCTCAATGGGCTCGCAAGTAGCCCCTAAACCAATTCTGGTAAAATCTTTTTGAGTCAATTCTTGTAGTCTTTCTAAACTTAAACTCAAATGAACCCCTCTCTTATTCTCACCAAGACTATGCAGTTCATCCACAATAACATATTTAACGTCTCTTAAACGCTCTCTAAATTTAACTGTAGTTAGGACAATAGAAAAAGATTCCGGGGTTGTTATAAGCACATGGGGAACCTTCCTTAACATTTTACTCTTTTCATTAGCACTAGTATCTCCTGTTCTAACAGCAATATTAATTCCAAAACTTTTTCCAGCTAGCTTCTCCATCTCTTCTAATGGTCGCTTTAGATTAAATTCCACATCATTATTCAGAGCTTTCAATGGAGAGATATAAACGGCATAAACTTTGCTTTCTAACTTCTTCTGTTCTGATAGAGTGATCAACTCACTTAAAATAGAGCTAAAGGCTGTAAGTGTTTTTCCAGATCCGGTAACAGCACTAACTAAAGTATTCCTATCCTGATGAATATTCAAAACTGCATATTTTTGCGGATCAGAAAAACTTCCAAACTTCTCTTTAAACCAATTTCCAACTATTGGATTCAAAGTTTTAAACAATTCACTATCTGTATTAGGTTTTTCAATATATCTTATAGCCATTTTATAGAGGAGAATTTAAGAATTTCCTCTTAAAATTATACTAAAAAGCCTTTAAAAGCCTTGCGCGACCCTATGGCGGGTGTGTCAGATGAAATTCAACCTGTAGTATTTGTTAATACAATTTTAAAAAAACTTTTAATGGGTTTATTAAGTTTGATAGAAAATTATTTCATTGTTTCTGCAATTATTTTTGCATCACCAATGCTTTTCTTTCCAATTTCTAGTATCCTTTCCACGTTTTCAGCTTCTTTTTCACCTAAAATAGAAGCAAGTTCCTTTTTTGTTATTATAGTCTCAAGCTTTTTCCTTATTTTATCAATGTAATCATTATTAAAACTCTTAACAACCAGCTTCAATTTCAAAACAAAATCTTCTGCATTGTTAAGTAATTCTTCAGCTATCTCTTTTGTGATTTCGTCTTTTTCTGTTGTTACATAATATTGCTTATCTATTCTTTCCTTCTTTGCATCAGAAATGAGTTTGTACAATTCATTCTCACTAAATAATAATCTCAGCAAAAGAATAGAACCACCATGATTCTCACACTTAATTCCAACTCTGAATAATAATGCAAGAAGTAAATTATACATAGCATAGTAGGACATGCTAATAGAATTTTCATAGAGATTATTTTGTAATAATATTTTAGCTGATTTCAAACAATTAGCAGATTTTTCCGAATAAGAATTACAAATATCTTCAGATGATTCAATCAGTTCTAGCTTCTCTTCCCGTTTAAGCTTATTCAGGAATTTGTTTGTCATAAAACACCTCAATGCCCCTAATAATTACGTGATCTTTTATAATTTCTTTGATTAATGGTGACTTAATATCAAAAGTTCCAATTCTGACATTTATCTTTGAATGTATATCTTCAATAGATTTTTTAACATTTCTGCTTTTGGTTTCAATATAGATATCAATATCACTATCCTTTTTAGCCAATCCTTTTGCATAAGAGCCGAAAAGTAAAATCAAATTTTCATCTGTTTTATTCAAAATTTCTTCAAAAATAATGCTTAATTCTGGATGGTTTCTCAATAATTTTGTTAGCTTATGCAATTCTGCTTGCAAGATATAGCTTTTTGTGATAAGATTTTGTTTTAGAAATAATATCTTATTCTTGCCCTCTTTTCTAGAATCAATTACATTCTCTTTTTTGAGATTATTCGATTTCCTTGATATTGTGGAATGAGATTCATTCAGCTTCTTAGCAATGCCTCTAACATGATTCTCTGACTTTAACAATAATTCAACAACCTCCAATTCCAAATTGTCCCTTTTATGAACCATATGTACCAAATATGAACCATTAATATATAAATATTTCGGTTTCCCAAATTCAATTTCAGCTCTAAAAATTGAACTTCGTTAAATCGCATACGTTATGCGAAATTGAGAGTGGGGTGCTTGCGAGACTGAAAAATCCTTCGTTTCCGTGTCATTTCTTCAAAAATCTTCCATTTACCTGACGCTAACTTAACAGCTCACAGAACAATAACATTTAAAATAT
>CAYJRS010000040.1:0-7138 GCA_964372845.1 Candidatus Woesearchaeota archaeon
TATTTCCAATTATTTCAATTAACCTATCTCTTGGTATTGGTACAAATTCTACGTTGAGCCCAGGATTAAATCTAATCCATTCACTAAATGGTTCAATGGGTTGGCAATCAAGACTAACACCAATGAATTTAAGTGCATTAGTTATAGCCGATGGATAAGTCTTTACAATACTAAGCACACTATCATCCAAAGATAGAGCTCCCCCTGTCTCTTCTGCTCTTTTTTCTTCATTTTTATTAAGTTCGATTTCCTCTAAAGCCTTGTCGATTGTCATCTTACAAATGCTCTTCTTTTCTTGCTTTTGCTAATGCTTTTGATAGTAAGTATTTTTGTGCGTGCGGCTTTAGCTCTGTTGACAAAGCTAGTCTTGATTGCAGATTATTTAATCTTTCATTGTTAAACTTTTCAGATTCAATTTCATTATAAATGTCCCTAAATTCGGGCTTGTCTGCCTCTTCAACTAAAGGCCTAAAATTATGTTTAATTACTAGGTCTTTATCTACTTCTAATAGTTTAGAGCCACCAGGGGAAATTTTTCCCTGCAATACTAGCGGAACTTCTTTAAGAACGTCTTTAACGGTATTATATGCCTGTGTAGTATCTTCTACTAGTTTTTCTAGGAATACCAATTTTTGACCGTGATAAGGGTCTTTTGCCAGTATAGCTTCTGAAGGATTCAATCTATGGTACATAATATAAGGTGCGATTGTCTTGATTACTTCCAGCTGTACTTCTGGATTTTCTGTATTTGAGAATGCGTTTAAAAACCAAGCATAAGCCTTTCCCCATCTCTGGAAATCAAGGAATGCTCTTCCGCTTAAGCCGTCCTGAGTTCTTTTACATATTGCTACAGGATTATCAAAGCCACATCCCTTGCATCTTTCTCCAACTGGAATATCATTATGCGATTTGTCAAAATAATCTCCTCTTTCGCATGTTGAAACTGCCTGTGTTAAATATATAGTATAAATTAATCCCTCTGAACTGATTTTTACATCTTCTGAAACCAGTTTTCTTGCTTGTTTTAATTCATCTAGCGTCATTATTGGCTTTACATTTAATTCTTTTAATTTATCATCTGGTCTTTCAGCAAGTAGATACTGGTCTTGTGCTGAAGGCAGTTGAGGAGCAGGAACACAAAAACTAAATCTGTCTACAAAAGGCCTGCTTAATGGATATGTTCCAGGATCATTAGGATTTTCTGTTGCGAAAGCCATGAAATCTTGTATTTGATAAACTTCATCTATGAATTCAACCCTACCTTTATTTAAAATTTCGAATAATGCATTTTGTGCAGGTGGAGGAAATCTATTTATCTCATCAATGATTTTTGCATAACAAGATACAAAGTTTCTCCACTTTACTTCTTCTTCTCCCTCTGCCATTAATTTGCCTAATCTTAATGTTGCTAATAGAGTATTAACATTCTGATCATCATTGCCTCTAATCATTGCGCTTACAATGTCTTCTTGAGGGATACTAGTAAGCATATGAGAAACCTTTTCTACTAAAGTAGTTTTACCACCACCATGTCCCCCTCTATAAATAACTCCGCTTTTAGGGACTAATGCATTTACTATTGCTGAGCTAGTCATAGGGTCTAGATAAGTTTTTTTTATTTGTCCATCTGAGGCTTTATAAGTAAATTCCATTCCTCCTCTACTATTATAATATAAGCCTTGAGAAGGTACTGCTGTATATACTGATCTTACTTTCTCCCTTAAAGCATCATGTAATTCTTTATTCATTTTAACCCCGAAATTTATAAGAAAATAAACTTATTAAGCCTATTTAAAGCTTTCTATTATGTAACTATTAAGAAGTAATGAACTAATGAACTAATGTAATCTATTTCTTCTTTCTCAGCTGAAAAGTAGAATCGATTAGAATGTATTTTCCATCATCAGATTCATCCTCAGATTCATCCGATTTGTAAATCAACTCAAATTTTAGTTAGTCTCGATATATTTAAATATGGGGATATGCATCAATATGATTATATGATAAAAAATAAAAAAATATTTAATGGAGAAGCGTATTATACTGATAAAGATATCACTCCTGAAAAAATGAAGGAAGTTCAGAAGATGTTCAAAGATGTTGACCATATAAGGATGCCCCTTAGTGGAACACAGCTCTTAGAAAAAATTAGAAGAGAACATAAGATCACACCCCTAGAATTTTAATTTTTAATCCTCTTTCTCTACAGAATTTCTCCAGTCTTGGATTATCTACTAACTCTCTTTCTCCTAAAGTCATGAACACATGAACTTTGTTGGTCATTGCCATAGCTAAATGGAGAGCATCAGCAGGTTCTAAATTATAGTGTAAACCTCTGATTTCTAAAGCGAGTTGGTAATCTTCGAACTTAGGATAGACAATCTTAAAATTTTTTAAATGCTGACTAATATTAAAAAATGAATCCTCTCTGTCTTTTTGCGTAGGGAGCTCTAATAAACCATCAGTAATCTCCCCCAGACTTAGCGATGACACAACTCCTTGATGTTCCTTATTTACATCATAGAAATATTTTCGAGCCATCTGTCTTAATTTCTCTTTAGATATAGAAAAGATCTCAAAGAAGATACAAGAGTCTGTATAATGTAAAGGAAACATTAGGAACGTAAAACTTAATTATTTATAAAGAATTGTTTTATAATGTATATAATTCCGCGATTTTAAAAATAAAGAGTTTCATTTTTTCTTTCTAAGCTGAAAAGTAGAATCCAAGTCGATAATGTATTTCCCATCTGCTAATTTGTATATCAACGGCTCTCTTTGGAATAAGTGCCTGATATCGACTTCAAATTTTCCTGGCTTTAAGGCTCGTATCGATTCAAAATCCAAAATCACTGGCTTGTCTTCTTCAATCCCGATCATCTCAAAAACATCCTGCTCTAATTTTTCTTTTTCTCTTGCTGAAAGCTCGTCTAATTTTTCCTCAGCTTCTTCAAGATGCTCTTTCTTAATGAAGAAAAAAAACTTACCGCCGCAGCTATCACAACCAGTTAAAAGATTCTTAGAACCATCTTCAAGTAGCTTGTTGCATCTTACGCATTGGTGCGGCATTTTACTTTAGCGAACTAGCGCCCTCGGTTTGATAAAAATAATTGTATTCTATTTGGATCTTTTCTTATCTCTCTTACTATGTTTGCAGGCCCGATTATAGTCAAGCCCCTTCTCCTTCCCCATACCATCTGCATGAAAATCTGCTTTAGCTTATCTTGAATCTGCCTTGCATTTTTTTCCAGCGGATTGAAAGAGGTTATCTCAACACCCTTGAACTTGTTGTCAATAGTTGCCATGGTTTCTTCAATGAGGTCAGCTTCTTCCTGTGAGGTCAGAGTTCCTTCCATCAACACAAGTTTATTTTGCTTGACTATCCTTATTAATTTTTGTATCTTTCTTTCAGAATCCAAATCAGAAACCTCTTCGAATGGAACATATTGTATTGTCAAGGGCATTTTATTTCACCAGCTTAAATAATTCTTTGTAAAACTGCTCGATATTGTCTCCGTATTCAGCTGAAATTCCCAACACTTTATATTGAGGAAAAGCTGATTCTATCTTTTTCACATTCGCTTTTTTCAAATCCATTTTGTTTCCCAATATCAGTACAGGTATTTTTCTAGCTGCTAAGTTTCCAATTATTGTTATGTTGACTTGATCATAAGGGTTTCTTGTAGAATCTAGGACAACAAGAACAGCATCCATGTTGTCCAGCCATTTTATTGCTTCTATCACTCCTTTAGTAGCTTCTTTTGCTCTCGTCTGCGCTTCCCTTTTATCCAATCCCTTCTTTATAAATTCCTCATAGTCAATTCTTGTTGCTATTCCAGGCGTGTCAATCAAATTAAAAGAAAGTTTTTTTCCGTTGGATTGAACTGTAACTTTTTCTTTCTGTTGTATTTCCCGGGTTTCATGGGGTATTGGAGATACTTTTCCCATTTCCTCTCCGAGCCAGTCTTGGCAGATTCGGTTTGCGAGTCTCGTCTTTCCGGCATTCGGCGGCCCATATATTCCAAGCCTTATATGCTTCTTATTTTTGAAAATCAGAAAAATACCTGACAGAAAATCTTTAAATCTTTTAATCATTACTTCATTGAGTTATTCAAATCTTAATAAACATTTCGGTAGTTTTTAATTTAAAATAAAAGAAAGTTTTAAATATAACTTCATGTTATATAAAATTAACTTAGAGTTAATATGGAAACTATTTCAAGGGTCAAGGCCGTAGGAGGATCATTAATGGTTAGAATCCCGAAAGATATTGCTAAAGAGGAATCTCTGCAAGATGGACAATTGGTAAAGATTGAGATTAAGAAGGTAAGAAAAAGCGGGTTTGGGCTTTTGAAAGGTATGAGATCTTTTGCTAAGGAGGATAAATTCGATTTCCATGTCGAGATACGTCATTGATGCATTTGCTTGGATAGAATATTTCTTGAGTAGTGCAAAAGGCCAAAAGGTCAAGGAAATTGTTGAAGATGCTCGTCATGAGATTTTTATTTCTCCTTTGACTCTCTCTGAGGTAATGAGCCTATCCAAAAGGGAGCAGAGGGACTATGAAGAAATATATATGGTCATGTTATCTCTTGCTCGGGTTTTTCCTGTAGACGAGCTCTTCTTTAAGGAAGTTGGCTTATTACATGCAGAAATTAGACAGAAGATTAAAGACTTTGGTATGATTGACGTGGCAGTGTTACTAACTGCAAGAAAACTTAATGCGAAAGTGCTTACAGGTGACCCTCATTTTAAAGGCTTTAGAGAAGCAGTATTAATTTAGAGTTTACCAACCATATCTTTCTCTAATAGAAAAGTATCTTTTATTATCTTCCTCTGAAAGTTCAATTGGTCTGCTCATTGCAATTTCATATGTTAAAGCCTTTTCTGTTTTTTCATCAAAGAATCTGCTATTCATTATTTGTTCCGATGTTTTTCCTTTTGCAATGTCTTCTGCAATATGTAGCGGTTCATCATGATAAAAGATATCAGTCATATAATCCTCTTGATCTTTAAATGCTTTCTTCATAATTTCATCCGGTGGCTGCTCTATTTTTCTTCTTAAATCCAAGCTTCTTCTATGTGCTTCTCTTTTCGGTATTTCATATAGTTCTACTAAACAATCTTTAACAATTTTCCAAATTCATTCTTTGTTTTCTTATCCAAAGTTTGTGTCTTAATCATTTTCTATTTTTTATATAATTTATTCAAAATAGACATGCTGAGTTCGCGGGTGGGCATTTCTTTATATTTTTCATTCTCTAGTACTTCTGGTTGTATCGTGTATATTTTATATCCTCCTCTAACTTGATCAATAGCCCAGTTTAATAGGGTTACACCATAGATTAATCCCTCTTCTCTTGTAATTTCTGCCTTTAAAGCTATTTCTTCAAGAAATCTTACAGTTTCTTCATTTGCTTCAAATATGTGCTTCATTTTTTATTCATCTTTTAATATCAAAGTAGGAAGGTCTAGCTGATAAAATAATTCTTCTGATTCTTTATAGGCACCTATTTTGTATCCATCGTCTCTTCTTCTAATTGCCCAATCATATAATGCAATTGAGTCATTAAATACCTCTTCTAGACTTTGTCTTCCTGAAAGGACACGCATATTTTCAATGAAATCTACTACACTTAGTGGGAGAATAACTACTTTAGTATCTTTTTCATATCCTGCTATTGACATAAGATTTCAAAATAAAGTGAAGTATTTAAACATTGTCAATAATTTTGTTTCTAGATTTCAACCCTTTTACAATTTTAACTTTCGTTTTAAACATCTTCGAGAAAAATTTTATTATTTCAATATTCGCTTTATTATTTTCTGCAGGAGATTTAACAGCCAATACAATTTCATGGTCTTCCTGCTTTAAAATTTCTGTCCTCTTAGAATTAGGCTTTACCTTGAGCTTTAATGGAAACTGCATCATTGCTGTTGATAAATTTTTTCAAGAATATCTAAGTCTGGTTTGAAAAGATACCACTTACCATCTTCTTTTTTAAGTATCCCGACCTTATCCCCCCCTACTGCTTTATCCAGATGCCAACCAAACAATTGCAGGCTTCTATATTCAAGTTCTTCTCTAGACAAATCCGTCTTTTTTTCTAAAAAAGAATATAATGATTCAATTTTTGCACTTAAACTATTATCATTCATCTTAATTTAATTTTTAATAATCTATTCCAGGAAAAGATAATTGGTAGAATGGGACTCCTTTCATCTCTAGATTTTCCAGCTCTTCTATTTTTATTTCAATTCTGACATAGCCTTCTTTTGCTTTTGATAATGCTTCTTTATAGAATTCAAGCGCATCTAAAACTCCTTCTTCTCTCCTGCTCTTACCGCTTAACTTCAATACTTCATCTATTATCGTATAAACCTCCTCAGGCATATCATTAAACTTATCGCTTATGTTTCCTAAGATATCTCCTCTAGTTTTGTTATTAAGATTCATATATTATATAAAGTAGTTGAAATATTTAAGCTTATTTGTCCCATATCATAAGCATTTCCTTTTCAACAAAGTGCAGTTTTTTAGCAGGGATAATTAAACAATACGGCGGTTTTCCATAATCCAATTTCTGTAGCTCTTCAAGTGTTCCTGATTTTATTTTGTAATCACTGCATCCAATTCTAGCACATGCAACTGCTCTTGTTTCTTTTTTTATTTTATTTTTTAATAAGTATTCGACAGCTTCTTTCATTGTCAAATATTTTTTTCCTTCATTATCCAAATCTAACAAGAATAAAGTGTGCAAATTTAATTTTTGGTTTCCTTTTAGAATTTCAATTGGTGTTTTTATTCCATTATTGTTAAAAGGGATTGAAGCAGTTCTTCCAAATTTGTACAATTCCAAACCAGTAATTCCAACTGCAGTTAGTATCGAAGCGTTATTAATTACCTCGACGGGAACATTATTTTTTTTAGCCTCCTGGAAAAGAGAAATATGTGTTGTTGCTGAAAAGACATCTCCTGGAATTAAAATTGTGATATTTTCTTTCTTTGCTTTTTTAATTATTTCTTCACTTTTATTCTCGATAAAATTTCTGTTAGCAAGATTAATTTTTTTCCCGTATAATTTTTCTAAATCCTTTACAGAGCATTGTAATATGGATGTGTAATTTTCAAGATAAA
>CAYJRS010000041.1:0-7030 GCA_964372845.1 Candidatus Woesearchaeota archaeon
TTTTCTTCACATTTCTCATAATTTTCAGCAAAGATAAAGAAATCTTCCACGTCTATTTTCCTATCTCCATTTAAATCAAAAAAACTTTTCTTCTCAAGAATTTCTCCATAATGCTCAGCAAACAAGAAAAAATCATCAAGATCAACACAACTATCTCCATTAAAGTCTCCAGTAATTGCAAAAACATTAGAGCTAAATAAAAAAACCAAAGCAATCCAAATCACTCTTTTTAGCATATCCCTTAAAATCTTCACAATTATTTAAATCATACTGAAATGCTTATATTCATCTTGCTAAAATTGACAATAGGCTTAATAATCTCTTTAGGCTTTTCTTTTCTCACTAATTTTACCAATCCAACATTGCTTAATATTTCAATATCATTCGCAACAGCTCTCCATTTTCTGTCTGTCATTTTTGCTAATTCATAAATGCTTTCAGGATGCTTCGTTCTTATATAGTGCAATAGCCTCATCCGCTCCTTAGTCAAAACGCTCCTTAACGTATCAAGATCATTAAAAACTATTTTCTCTTCACAAATGACTTCTTCTCTCTTTGATATCTTCTTAAACGCTTCAATAGCTTCCTTCATACTTTCTTCAAAAGGTTTTATCTCTATCTTAACTTCATTCACTTTTAACATATCTTTCATTTTCATGCCTCCAAATTATATTATTTCTATGATAGTTTCTCGAACAATTCTTTTACTTCGTCCATAAAATTCAATATTAAGGTTTCAGGATCTTTAAATTCAATTTCAATTTCTTCTCCTTTGTAATGTTTATGATGCCCTTTTCCTCTTTCATTATCATATCCAAGTATCCTCTCACCACAATGAACATAAACTAGGGAATACTTAACACCTTCTGGGAAATCTTCGCTTTCTGGAACTTCCAATATCTTAATTTCAACAACATCTTTATCAGATAATGCAAACTTTGTATGAAATAACCTCGTGACCATTTAATGGTACCTAATACATCAAACACCCTATAGTATATGCAATCTACTATATAAACTTTTCCGATGGTTACGGCTTCACCCAGCTGGAATTCCAATAGCTTACATCGCCTTCATCATCGACAACAGCAAGCAATAAAGTTTTTCTAGTGCTATGCGCTACTCTATTTTTGGCAGAAAACTCATACAAAGTCAAGGTTTCAGTTTCATGCAGTGGATAAACAATCCATTTGGCATGGTCATCCCCTGGCTTAATTCCCTTGTCATATACTCTAAAATCAGCGCCGAATTTCAAGGCAGTTTTCACAATGTATCCTCTCTGTCTTAAATCCCTGAAAACACAATACCTAATCCAAAAATTTTTCTCAATCTTCTCGCATTTTTTTCTGAAAGCATCAATCTTGATAGATTCCCCATTGTCATCTTTCAAAGTCAGTCTTTTCCTCTCGAGCAAATGCAATGCCTCAACAATGCTATACTGTATTTTATCCTCGACATATTCTCCGTACCTGCTTTTATTATATAAGTCAACAGCCTCATCAGATTTATCAGCCAAAACCCTTTCCTTAGAAAAAACAGCCTTAAACTTCTTTATACTAGTCTCTTCCTTCCCAATATCTTCAGTTTTCTTCTGCTTCCTGCTCATAAGGTAGTTCTATGAAAAGGTATTTAAAACCCTTTCGGCAACATATATTTCATGATAAACATTACATTCTTGGGAACATCCGCGATGATACCAACAAAAGAAAGAAATCACAGCTCTATTCTAATTAACTACAAAGATCAAGGAATATTAATAGACTGCGGTGAAGGGACTCAACGCCAGTTGAGAATAGCAGGAATAAAGCCAAGCAAAATCACAAAGCTCTTAATTACACACTGGCACGGAGATCATGTTCTGGGAATTCCAGGATTAATACAGAATTTAGCAGCTCACAATTACAAAAACACATTAAAAATCTACGGCCCAAAAGGCTCAAAAAAGTTTCTAAGAAGTTTATTATCGGGAATTGTTATGCAGGAAAAAATAAAATACGAAGTAAAAGAATTATCCTCAGGAATTTTTTATAAAAACGATTTCATATTAGAATCGATTCCGCTAGATCACATCACTCCTTGCCTAGCATACTCATTCAAAGAAAAAGACAGAAGAAAAATTAATTTGAATTATTTGAAAAAATTTAATTTGGCACAGCATCCACTATTAGGAGATTTGCAGAAGGGAAAAAACATAGTTTACAAGGGGGAAAAAATTCTGGCAAGCAAAGCAACAAATATAATTCCAGGAAAAAAAATCACAATAATCATGGACACGGCACCAACAAAAAGTGCAGTCAAAATTGCAAGAAACTCAGATATACTAATAGCAGAATCAACATGGAGCAAGGATCTTGAAAAATTTGTTATGAAAAGAAAACACCTGACAGCAGAATTAGCAGCAAAAATGGCAAAACAGGCAAATGCAAAAAAATTAATATTAACTCATTTCTCCCAGCGTTATAATGATATAAGACAGCTGGAAACAGAAGCAAAAAAAGTTTTCAAGAACACAATCCTAGCAGAAGATTTTATGCAAGTTAAAGTTTAATAAAGAAAAAGATAGTTTTTTAAAAGTTAAATCATAATAAATGTTTATGAAATACAGGACAGTTATAGAACAAGATGAGGATGGAATGTTTATAGCAGAATGTCCTTCACTGCCAGGGTGTATCTCCCAAGGAAAAACAAGGCAAGAGGCAGTTAAAAACATAAGAGACGCTATAGAGGGATATTTAGAAAGTCTCAAGAAACATAATGAGCCGATACCTCCTTCCATAGAAGAAGAAATTGTTGAAATCTATGCCTAAACTGCCAGTAGTTTCTGGAAAAGATGTTGTTAAAGCCCTTGCAAAAATAAGTTACATTTTAGATCATCAAACAGGAAGCCATATGATTCTTAGACATAAAGATCCTCCTTATAGAAGATTAACGATCCCGAACCACAGAGAGATTGCAAAAGGAACATTAACCGCAATAATAAAACAGTCAGGTCTTTCACGAGAGGAATTTCTAAATTTATTGTAAAATTCTCTCTATTTTATTACAATGGACTTGCACCAAGAATGAAAAAGATAAAAATAATAGATAAGAAGTAAAGAACAGAAGCAACTAAGATCAAAATTGAAACAACAAAATTCGCCATCAAAAACTTCCGAACAGGAAGAATCTGTTTTAATTTGGAGCCAATTAACCTAAATCCTAGTATCAACGCAATAAGTGTTGCAATCCCTCCAAGAAAAGGAATATATGGAAAAAAAGAAGAGGATGCTTCCAAAAATAAGAAGAGATCTGCAATACCAAAAATACCGAATAAGTTTAATAAAGATATAATCAGTAATTTTTTTCTGATATTTTCCATTGAGAAAATAAATTTTATTTAGAGTATATAAATTTAACTCTGCACATACTTTTTATTTTTTCTCAGAGCTTCCTCGCATTTTCCTAATTCATATCCAATATATGCAGCATGATCTTTGCTGTCAATTAAATTTCTCTTAAGCAGGGTTTTAAAAATATCAATCGCCCTATTTCCTCGGAAAATAATAGTCATTTCATTTCTAAAATTCACAAAGCCAGCATAAATCCATCCAGTCTCAACTTCAAACAGGAAATATCCTTTAGGATCTAATTGCAAATGATCTTCTTTCCATTTTTCAACTTCAATAACGTTTTTAGTCTTAATAATAATCGGCTCACTGCCACATCTTTCATAATTAGGATTCCCTTCTATTCTTCCTCTTTTCAAAGCTTCAGAAATCTTTCCCATTTTAAATCAGATCACTAATTACAATAAAAACTTCTTTCTTTCTCAGCTGCTAATATTAAAAGCTCAATTGCACTTCTCTCAATTGGGTCTTCAGTTCTTTCCAAATCACCGTAAGCATCTTTCAATCCCTCTTCATTTCTAGAATATAAAAAATCTAAAACTTCAGGGTCATATTTAACATTATGATTCTCTCCCATCTATCCCCTCCCAACCTTTTTCTTAACTTTCTCATCAAGTTTTAATTTCTTTAATAATTCCTTATACCTATTCCTGATTGTAACCTCAGTAACACCTGCAACGTCAGCAACTTCTCTTTGAGTTCTCTTCTCATTATTCATTAAAGCAGCAACATACAAAGAAGCAGCAGCAATTCCAGTAGGCCCTCTCCCAGAAGTTAATTCAGAATTCTGCGCTTTCTCAAGTATGTCAACAGCCCTTGATTGTGTTTCAGCATTTAATTTCAAGGCAGATGCAAATCTAGCAAGATAGTCAACAGGATTACTAGGCAAAATCCTAATTCCTAATTCCCTCGTAACAAATCTGTAAGTTCTTCCAATTTCTTTTTTATCAATTCCGCTAGCTTCGCTTAATTCATCAAGTGTTCTTGGTACTTCATGTCTTCTGCAGGCAGCATATAAAGCGCCAGCAACGACACTTTCCATGCTTCTTCCTCTGACCAATCCTCTCTGCACAGCAAGTGTGTAAATCCTGGCAGATTCTTCTTCAACAGCCTTTGGGAGTTTTAAGTAGCTGCTTACTCTTTTCAATTCCGCAAGTGCAAGCTTCAAATTTCTCTCAATAGCAGTAGAAATCCTGTACTGCCATTTTCTTAATCTAAAAAATCTATTCCTTTCTTTCCCACCTAGTTGATAAATATCAGATTTCTTTCCGACATCAGTCCCTAAACCGCGGTCAAATTTAGTATTATGTAAAAATATTCCCCCTCTCCCGCCTACAAAGTTTTCACATTCAGGAACAGAAATATCATACACAAAACCGTTTGTTGGTTTAACCTTTCTCATGGAAATAACTCTCAAGAACAAGAAAGGAGCATTAGCAAGTTTCATCAATTCCTTATCATAATACCTGCCAGCAATCTTTAAAGCCAAATCTCTCTCAATTCTTATCCTGTTTCTATGTTTCCATTCTCTCTTATATTTATTAGGAGCCGGAATAAATTTCTCAATAACACCTCTCCCTTTATTCTTAGGAACCTCCTCAAGCTCAAGATATCCTAATTCCACTACGGTTTCAGGATTTGTAATTAAACTTCTAGTTGTCTTAGTATCTTTAACAAATTGACCTGTCTTTTCAATAATATGCCCAGGTAATTCAACTTCCTGATAATTTGCATTGAAGCCGAGTTGTGAATACAAAGTTAAAACATCATTTGTCAGTACTGCACTTACAGAATTAGTGGAAAGGCAAACTTGTGGCCTAATCATCCTTGGATCTTTCATTCTAACAAAGGAACCGTCTCCATTAAAATAACCCTCCAAAAATTGTAATCTGTGCTCTCTTGGCAATGAATATATCAAGTTCGGAACTCTCTTAGTTCTAGCATTGCTTCCCATTTTCAAAATATCTTTAAATAAAATCCTAAGTAATTTGCTATTAACTTCTAATTGGACAGCGGATTCATGGGGTTTATGCTCTCTGATTTTTAAGTCAAATATTTTTCCAATATTTTCTTTAACCTCATTAATATATCCTTCTTCATGATTGCCAAAAGAGAATACGACATCATGCTCAGAGCAATGCCCTTCAGCAGTATAGTAACCTAAAAGCTTGCAAAATTCAGGAGTTGTCTCAATTTTAGCAGGTAATTCATTATTGCTGGAATAAATTCCGATTCTATAATTTTTCTTGCTTTTTATGCTGCATTTAATATCCTTTAAAATCCACAAAGGGATAGTTCTACCGCTTTTCCAAGTTCTAACAAGCCTATTTCCAAAAATTTTTCTAGCCTTCCTAAAAACAGATTCATCACCAAAATTTCTCAAATAAATATTCTTGTATTTATCAGAAACTTCAATAAAGTTATCGAGTAAATTTAATTCAGTATTACAGTCCTTAACAGAAGGTAATTCTAGAGGAGCGACAACGAAATCACCCTCCTTCAACTCCTCAACTATAACAGGAACTACTTTATTTTCATTAACTGTAAACACACTATGGCTTCCAGTTACATTAACCTTTCTTCCAGTCTCTAATTTTATCTCGTACACATTATCAATAGGATGTCTAGACACCTCTCTTACAGATCTGAAAGCAACTTCATAATTTTTATCGAATGCAACAGCTTCAAACTCCTTC
This sequence comes from Candidatus Woesearchaeota archaeon, assembly GCA_964372845.1. Taxonomy (GTDB): domain Archaea; phylum Nanobdellota; class Nanobdellia; order SCGC-AAA011-G17; family ARS1403; genus JACPIN01. The sequence goes on from CAYJRS010000041.1 coordinate 6,083, forward strand.
TCCAGAGCAAGATACTCAACATCATCATCTTTAATTACAGCATCATTATTTTTCCTTATTTGCCCATCAACAAACTCACCGATAGGCAGAATCTCAATTTTATCGCCTTTTTTAACTATTAACGGCTCTGCATAATCGACAGAATACGTCATAGGTCCGCCGGTTCTTCTCCTAGAAGTAGACTGCTCGTGATCAAACTCTCTCCATTCCTGCCCGAAATCAACCATCTTCTCTTCAATTACCAATCCGCAGTCTCTGCAGTGAACCTCCCCTCTTTCTTTATCAAGAACAAGATTAATGCCCCCGCATTCAGGACATTTTTTAACATAGCTTATAGCCATTTACAACCCCCATTCCCCACTATAACAAACTATATAAATACAGAGAAAAAGTAGTATATAAACATTGCGATTCTTATTCACTACATCAAGATAACAAACATCATATTATAAAATTATATTACATTATTAACAAAGAACAAGTTTTATTTAACAAGCACTGCATTAATGAAGCCCTCTTGTCCAGGTCTATTCACAACCCTAGCATTCCCTATTTCAGTTTTAATCACGGCCCCTTTTGTTATTACATTCCTTCTAACAAAGTGTCTATTAGCCTTATTCTCGACAACGCTCAAAATTTTTACTTTCTTATGCTTACTCCCGTCAAAAACATTCGCTTCCTCAGCCCCAACCAAGCTATTTTTAATATTTCCCCCTGTGCCTCGATAAAAATTAACCTTCTTCTTCCCGATCAAAGTATACAGAGGATCTCTTCCAACCTCTCTTAATTTTTTCTTTCTAATATCTTTGTATCTTCCACCGCTCGCTTTCCTTCTAGATCTGAATTGACTCTTCATAAAATCAAATACAAAAAGAGAAGCTTATAAAACTTATGTTAAGCATGGCTTTCAACACAAAAAAGATTAACCGCTTCGCTGATAAGATACCT
>CAYJRS010000042.1:0-6933 GCA_964372845.1 Candidatus Woesearchaeota archaeon
ATTGTCACATGGCAGAACATCTTGAAGCTGGTATGATGGCTTCCTTTACTGTAAATAATTAAAGTGGTAAAATGACATACTATGCAAAAGAACATTGGGATAATATTTATCAAACAAAAAAATCAAATGAAGTGAGTTGGCATCAGGAAAAGCCTAAGACATCACTTAACTTGATATCTGAAACAAACCTAGACAAAGATGCCAAAATTATTGATGTTGGTGCCGGAGATGGCAAAAAATATGGACGGAACGAGGTACAACTGAGTGAAGTCGCTTAATCGCTGTTATGCCTGGGTGAGCGAAAGGGTGCAACCCGTCCCCAAAATCTGAAGGATTTTGTGTATCCTTGCGTATCCACGCAGGTGGAAAAAGTTTTCATCTTGGTATTTTATCTATTTTAATTTGTAAGATGAAAACTTTTTGGGCTCGAAAGTATCTTTAGGGTTTTATGGGGTCTGCGAGATTTTTTGCTTCTTTTTTCTGAAAAAAGAAGAAGTTTTTGGGAGTTTTGGTTGTCACTAAAAAATGGGCCAAAATATTTATATAGTTGCTCATTTATTTACATTTGTATTCAAATGAGGGAGATAAAATGGTTCAAAAAAATGTAACCCTAAGTCTTGATGAAGATACTTACGAAAAGTATAGAGAGTTCTGTAAGAAAAACGCTGTTGCTTTGTCAAGAAGTATAGAAGTATTCATGGAAGAAAAAACAAAAAAAGAGGAAAAATGAGTCAAGAACTTTTATCCGTAGGTCAAGCATCCCAATGGGCAAGTGATTATTTAGATAGACCTGTAACAACCTCTAATATTAGTTATCTAATCCAATACGCAAAAATTAAGAAATATCTTGATGAAGAAAAGAAAATAAAAGTAAATCTTAATGAATTAAAAGAATATTATGATGAACACTTAGTAAAAAAACAAGATTCGTGGAAAAGCCAGTTAGGGAAAGATTTAAACTGGGCGTTGTCTTTTTCGCATTTAAGGGAATCTGATACAACAAAACATGTTCATAGACTACACCCTTATAAAGGAAAGTTTATACCTCAACTTGTAGAGTATTTTTTAGATTCTCATCTAAACACCCTTAAGAAAAAAGTTTTCTTTAAAGAAAACAATATAATCCTTGACCCATTTATGGGAAGTGGAACAACGCTCGTCCAATCATCTGAGATAGGTTTACACTCTATTGGGATAGATGTTTCTGATTTTAATTGTTTAATTTCTAAAGTTAAAATTGGAAAATATGATTTAGTCAGATTAGACAGGAAAGCAAGAGATGTTTGTTTTAAAACAAGAGAATTTAGCCAAAAAGTATTTGATGATTCATTTGATGAACAATTAAAAGAAAGATTAAACGAGTTTAATAAAAAATATTTTCCTAATCCTGAGTTTAAGAGTAGTGTTTGGAAGGGTATAATCGGCAACGAAGAACAATGCGGAGAAGAAAAGTTAAAGCAGTTTCTAAAGGAAAATGAAGAATTTTTTGAAAAGAATGGAACAAAAGACAAATCTAACTTATTAAGTGAAAAAGAGATGAATAATTTTCTCAATAAGTGGTTTTCAACAAGGGTAAGGCAAGAGTTATTTTATTATATAAAACTTTTAAGGGAAATTGAAGATGAAGACTTAAGGAACGTATTAAGAATCATTTTAAGTAGAACTGCTCGTTCATGCAGGGCTACAACTCACTCAGATTTAGCGACCTTAACAGAACCTCAAAATGGACCATATTATTGCAGAAAACACAAGAAATTATGCACTCCAATAAACTCTATTGTTAAACATTTAATAAGATATACTTATGACACTATAAACAGATTAAATGAGTTTTCTAAATTGAAAAAGAATATATTCAGCGAGGTTATCCATGGGGATTCAAGAGAAGCGGATATTTTTGGAGAAATCAAAAAACAGAATCCTGAATTTTACAAGCTTTTAGTAAATAAAAAAATAGATGGAGTTTTTACTTCTCCACCTTATGTTGGCCAAATAGATTACCATGAACAACATGCCTATTCTTATGAGTTATTTAATATTCCAAGAAAAGATGATAAAGAAATAGGGCCATTATATAAAGGTCAAGGAAAACAGGCAAAAGAAGAATATGTTGAAGGGATAAGTCAAGTATTAAGAAATATTGGTAGATTTGTAAAAAATGACGGGCATTTTTTCATTGTTGCAAATGATAAATACCATTTATATCCTGTAATTGCTGAGAAAAGCGGTTTAGTAATTGTTGATAAATTCAAAAGGCCAGTATTGAATAGGACAGAAAAAGACAGGCAACCCTATGCAGAGATTGTGTTTTTGATGCGGAAGAAGTTATAAAGCCTGAGTTCGCCACATAAAGAAAACTGGAAATTTCCTACTTATAAAGTTCTGTCAGTTGGAGTTTTTAATAGTTTTTTGTGTTATTTTAATGAAAATTTGGCTGTTTTTTGAGTAATTTCTGGTAAAAATAGAGTTTTTCCATATGAAATAGAGGTAAAAACAAAGCATACTTTCGATAATTGAATTAACTGTCAGAAGATTGCGAATTTTTATGAGTTACTTTCTTGATTTTACACAGGAAATAAGCTAAAATTATGTGTCAATTCAATTTGAGTTTTTTTGAGTGACTCCAATAGAAATGAAGGTTAGATTTTTTGAATCAACTGGCGAACTCAGGATAAAGATAGAAATATCATCTTTCTTTCATTTCTGCCGTCTTCAAATAGGTTATTTGAATCTCATGAATTTTTGCGGCGTTTTTATAATACTCGTCTCTGAAGTGATCCCTTATTTCTGGTTCAGGATTATCTTGATTCATTATCTGAAACTTTGGACTTCCAGATTTAATGGAATCCCTAATCGTTTTTTCAATAAATTCTCTAGCAATAACATCAGCAAAAAAGGTTAGACAATCGTTTTTATTTTTCCAATCTCTTTTTTTGTATTTCTTTACTAGAGGATGGTCCTCGTAAATATAGACAAAGCCATCCTCCTTATAATGTGATATTTCTAATGTTCCTTCTGATTTAACAAATTTTACCCCTTTAAAATTTATTCCTCCCGGGGGAACAATGGAAATTTCAATCTGTGTTTCCTTATCTCTATAAAAAGCTTTAACAACTCCCTTTCTTTCTTTTATCTCTCCTGATTTTGATATTATCTCAAAGGGATATCTGATTACATTTTTTATTTTATATCTATCTAAATTTTTCTTTATTGGAATATCAAAATTTCCGGCGCATTTTATCCCACCATGAGCATTATCGATTTTTACGTTTCTCTCTTTTTCATTATATATGATTTGGCTTATAATCAAATCAACTTTTTTTGATATTCCTTCGGTAATCGTTACTTTCCCGTTTTCCTTTGGAGCAAATTCAAATCCGTCTCTTGGATTAAATATTGGATTAGAAACTAAAGAAATCCCAATTTTTGACTTATGATAACCATTTAAAATTGCAATTATTTCATCTGAAGAATCTTTTTTTTCAGAATATACTTTTATACTTTTTACAATGAATTTTTCTCCATCTTTTTCTATAGATAATTCGTCTATATCTTCTTCTTTTAATATTATATTTTTAGTAGAAGGAGATAATATCTCTAAGTTTTTATTTTTAGTAGACAAAGAAATTTCAATTTCTGATGATATGATAGCACAGTTTATTATTAAAAATATGTTTTTCGGTTCAAATTCCATAACGTCTGTATGTGGGCTTGCAAATTCAAATTTCCTCGGTTTTATTGCTAATTGAAAATTTTTTCCTCCTCCCTTATTCATATCTTGATATATTTTTTTCATCTCTTGCTGCATCCATGATTCTTTTTTAAAAACATAGTGAGTCACTTCTCTTTGCTCATCAGCTATTTTAGATACTATCTTATCAATTTCTGCTAATAAATCTTCATTTAAAGGATGGTCGCTAAGTCCCTTTCTTTTTTCATCAACAAATAGCTCTCCCTTTCTAACTAATTGCTCAACACCCATCCTTACTTCTCCAAAAAAGCTTCTCATTTCAGGGTATCTTGAGTTTCCAAAACTAAAATCTAGTACTGTATAATCTCCATAAAAGAAGTATAATCCTGCCTTGCCATATGGTTTTCCGAAATCTAATGGCTTATTTGATTTTTTGATTTCAAGAGAAAAATTATACTTTTTGTTTTGATATGTGAGGAAAATCTCCTTTTTTATCGACTCAAAGTTTTTATCCTCCTTGGGGATTTCATATAAATCAGATAAGTTTATTTTATCTTTTGTAAAAGTATCAACACAAATTATTTCAAATTTTTCCATTTGTACGAGTTTGTACATCATATAGTGATTTGCTAAATGTTTACAAATTGTGCTAAATTTTTTATCCGGAAACCACTCGGGCAGCCTGCCTTCTACAATTGTTCCATTTTCAGGTATGCCCAGCTTTTCCCTATCTCCACTTTCCACAACATGATTAACAACTCGTTCGCCAGTATCGAAATTAGGATACTTGGTGCGCCCGTTTAGAACGCCTTCTTTAATAGTTAATAAAAGATTATCTTTCATGGACATCATTGCATCTTTTAACCCTATCCCTTTTTCAGCACTTGTAGACCCTTCTTTATCTTCTAATGAAGTTTGCGCACCATATTCAAGAGCTTTCTCTAATCTTTTACCGTCCATTCCTTCTGCAAAATCTTTTACCCTAACAAAAGGAGATTTTCTTGGCCAGCAAGACAGTTCTACTATTATTTTAAATTTTGGTTTTATTTCTTTATTCTTCTCTAATTTAGTATAGCTGTCTGCGCTATTTTTTATTAACTCAATTATAATCCTTATAGGGTCGTGTCTAAAAGCCTCTTTTACTGTTCTCTCCCACCATGCTTCTGTTACAACTCCCGGTTTTCTTTTAATATCCTTGCTTAAATCAAAAACCATTATATTAATCTCCCTTTATTTTTATTTATAAAATCTAAAAACTCTAATACCAGTTTGTCATCTAAAATCCTTGCATAAGAAAGATACCTCTCAAAATTTTTTTCTACTTCTTTTTTGTCTGCGTATTTAAAAACTCTTAGAGCATTTTTTATATCTTCTTTATTAATTTCATTACCTTTTCCAGCAATATATTTTTCAAAAGCTTTAGTTTTTTTTAGTAAATTAATAAATGTGACCTCTTTCCTTTTAGGGAGAGTAGCGTAAGTTTTTGTTGTTTTAATCTTGCCCTTCAATATTTTTTTAGTTTCTTCTAAAAAATATTTACCTTTCTCTGTAATTTTAAATCCACTTTGGGCGCTTCCTGATAACCATCCCTTTGTTCTTGTATTATGCAATCTAGCACAATTATCAACTGTTAAAGCATCCGGATATTCTAGAAAACCTATTAAAGAAAATTTCTTAGGAAATAATTTAAATGATGTTACCGCAATTTTATCGAAGGTTGGTTCTATATTCATTATTTGCAAAAAATCAACAGCAAATAAAACTAGCCTATCTTTATCAACTTCTAAGTAATTTTTATCGTATTCTTTTATACCTCTTATTATATCTTCTGCGCTTTTAGTCTTATTATCCTTCATTTTAACTCTCTCATAATTGTGTAATCATTTCTTTTATTTTTTACAAGCCCAAGTTCACGAAGAAGCGATACTTTTGCTGAGGCAAAAGTTCTGGCGTAGTTTCTTAATTGCTTTTCGTATATTTTAGGATTATCTCTCGCTCTAACACTTCTTTTTTTAATATAGTTCTGAAATTTCTTATCATTCTCAAACCAAGTCCGCAAGTCTTTATTTCCATTCTTACCGCTTTTAAGAAATTCATAAACTTCACTTAATATAGAATATTCTTTATACCCTTCTCTATCAATTCTTTTAAGATGGTTTAAAATCCATTGTTTTTCTTCAGAACTGAGTATTTGTTCTTCTTTTCCCTCATCAAAAAGAGGATTACTTAATCTAGCGAATTCTAATCCTTCTTTAGTTAAAGCTACTTCAATTTTGTTCCATTTTTCTTTCCAAACGTCATTAGTAGTAGAATCAATTGACTTTACTTTCACTAAACCCATCTTGTTAAATGTTCTTAAGAAATGATTGACTAACCTGCCTCCTTCGGAGTCGTTTTGTAAATTAGGAAATCCTTTTAGACTGGAAAGTTTATGGTTTTTTATTAGTCTTATAGAATCTATCATTAATTCATCAAGTTTAATATAATCTGCTCCGCTCTCGTGCATCTTCCATCCTAAAACTCTGGTTAAAAATTTTGGAGCAAAAAAATCATTAAACATCAGCCAGTGTCCCCAAACTTTAGTCTCTTCATCAGCCATAATCTCTCCTGATTCTAATTCTAAATGTGAGGGAATTTTCAGATATTTCTCATCTATATTTTTTTCAAAATTAGGTTTAGATGAGATTTCTATAATTTCTTTCTTTGGATATTTTTCTATCGTAACGAATTCAATTTCCTTATTTATCATATATTCCTTACCAAAACCACAAAGTGGGCAATGCTCATTATTCTTAATTAAGTCAAACTCAGTTTTGCATCTCCCACATATTACCCTATTCTCGTTCGTTTTAAATAATCCCATATCAAGTATATAGAAAATAGGTTTATAAATATTTCTATATTAAAGTATATAGATTATATAGTCTTTTATAGTTACTTACAGGACTATATATATCGTCTCGTCTCCTAAACCCCTCCAATCCTCTTTTCAGCAACTTCTTTTATCTTATTTTGTATTTTTTCTTTAAACTCTTTACCCACTTCATCAAAGATTTCTAAAACTTCTTCGTAAGTTCCTTTTCCACCCAAAAGTTCCCAGAATTTTTCAGCGACATAAAGCTCTCTTTCTTCATCCAAAAATCCTTGCATTGTAAATCTGCTATATGGCTCTGGATGATATGGGTTATAAGGGATAGCTAAAATTGTGTTTACTTTCTTTTTTCTGAGTGCAACCCACTCTA
>CAYJRS010000043.1:0-6416 GCA_964372845.1 Candidatus Woesearchaeota archaeon
ATTTGAAAAGGCTTTATCGATGGCAAAAAACGTTGCTAAGCAAGAAAATAAAAAATTAGAAAATTATAATATCTTTGTTAATGACATACAGGAAGGAAAGTGGGATTGGTCAAAAGGAGAACCTCCCAAAGATAATCCCGCTTATTATCTGAGATTTATGAAAACATTTTCAAGAATGGGCGGAGCTTCAAAATATATTCAGATGGACAACAGAACATTTTTACACAACCTCTATTATCTACTAAAATGAAAATTCTCAAACAAGGCGCAGAATCTGTAATTCTTTTAGATAAAGATAAAATAATCAAACACCGTATTAAAAAATCTTACAGAATAAAAGAAATCGACGAGAAAATAAGGAAATCAAGAACAAGAAGCGAAGCTAAGTTATTAGAAAAAGCAAATGTAAATGTTCCTAAATTAATCAATATCGACGAAAAAGAAATGAAAATAGAGATGGAGTACCTAAATGGAGTCTTAGTTAAAAATGTTTTCGACAATTTAAGTGAAAAAGAAAGATTAGCATTGTGCAAGAATTTAGGAGAAGAGATTTCTAAACTACATTCTAAAGATATAATCCACGGAGATTTAACAACATCAAATTTAATTCTGAAAGATAATAATCTTTATTTCATCGACTTTGGTTTAGGATTTTTCTCAAACAAAACAGAGGACAAAGCAGTTGACTTGCATTTGCTGAAGCAAGCTTTAGAGTCAAAGCACTACAAACACTTCAATAAATCCTATCAGCAAATTCTAAAGCATTACAAACATAAAGACGTTGTTAAAAGATTAGAAAAAGTAGACTCAAGAGGTAGATATAAGGAAAGAAAATAATCTTTGCAGTTCAGAAATTCTTATAACTTTTATTTCAATAGTGCTGTCTATGGTAAAAATAGGAATCATCGGCGGCTCTGGATTAGATGATCCAAAACTTCTCAAAGACTTTAAAGAAATTGAAGTCGATACAAAATATGGAAAACCAAGTGACAAGTTAATAATGGGGAAATTAGGAAATGCAGAAGTAGTAATTTTACCCCGTCATGGAAAAGGCCATAAGATATCCCCAACAGGAGTAAACTACAGAGCAAATATACAAGCATTAAAGGATCAAAAAGTAGATTATATTTTAGCAACAACAGCATGCGGTTCACTAAGAGAAGGAATCGGAAGAGGAGATTTTGTTATTCTTGATCAATTCATAGACTTTACAAGACATAGAAGTATAACCTTTCATGATGATTTCAGCGAAGGAATTAAACATACCCCAATGGCGGCCCCTTTTGATGAAAAATTAAGGAAAATTCTAATTGAAGCCTCTAAAAAATTAGGATATAAAACGCATGAAAATGGAACAGTGATTACAATTGAAGGTCCTCGTTTTTCGACAAAAGCAGAATCCCATATGTTTAGATCATGGGGGGCAGATGTCATCAACATGTCGATAGCGCCAGAAGTAATCTTAGCTAATGAAGCTGGAATTCCTTATGCTGCAATTGCTATGTCAACAGATTTCGATTCATGGAAAGAGGAGGAGACTCCTGTAAGTTGGGAAGAAATTCTAAAGATCTTTAACAATAACGCAGAAAAAGTAAAAAATCTCCTAATAGAAACAGTTAAGAGGATTGAATAAATAACAATCTTTTTAAAATCGCTTTCTAATAATCTTTTTATAGTCCCGTGGTGTAGGGGTCAAGCATAGGGGCCTTTGGAGCCCTTGACGGAGGTTCGAATCCTCCCGGGACTATAAGGAATTAAAAATGAACAAGAAGCATTTCATGTCAATATTTATTGCATCAATTATGATACTTAGTGTTTTGGGAATTGCAATACAATTTACAACCGACTCACAAGATATAAAGTTTCGTGGTCAAAAATTCACTCAGTATCAGGGAGGGTGGATCACTTACAAAGACAACAAGCAGATCATAATCCCGACACAGCCCGATTTGCTTCAGTATCAACAAGTTCCGGATGTAACTTTTGCAGATTTAAATAAAGTAAGCAAAATTTATTTCACTTCAAATCCAAACAATCAGCTCCCGCAACAAGCTTTATTCTCGATACAAAACAATGTTTTCCCTTATTTAAACAATGTGATAGTTGCGTGCATTGAAGACTCTCAGGCATGTGCTAACCTCCCCTTAAAAACCTGTAATGATGCCGAGCAAGGAACATTTGTAATCCAAGTGCAAATAGCAGAGGCTTCATCGACATCATTCAATAACAACTGCCTTCTAATTCAAGGACCAATACAGTTAATAACACAGCAGGTTGATGCTTTAGTTTTAAGTTTGCATGGAATAAAATGAAAGAAAGAACCTTGATAATAACTATAGCAGTTATCCTAGCACTAGCAGCCCTCTCCCCTTTAGTAATAATAAAAAATCCAAATAAATACGATTATAACGGTTTTAAAATACAAAAAACTACAACAGGATGGATGACTTGGGCGTACAAAGGAGAGCAGCCTTATTTATTGCAGTTAAGACACGAACCAAAAACATTGGAAAATATTTCAATAGATTCAAGTATAAGGGAATTAGTCTTATCCAAGCCGGCACTAGCAACAACGGTAGATCCAAATTTGACAGCAAGGTCAGTTCTGGGAGCAATTGACATTGCAAATATTTTAGGAAGGAAATTAGGATTATATGGAATTCAAGTTATAGGAGCAACTACAGAATTTGCTAATGATCAAACATACGTAGTCAACTGTAGTGATGTTCAGGAAAATATGAATGTAGCAGTTTTAAAATTAGGAAAGGAAACAAGAATTTATTTAGAAGATGATTGCATAATTTTAGAAGGACAAACAGAGGAAGATATTACAATGGCAGCAGACAGGTTTATTTATCATATTCTGGAAGTTATGAAGTAGTCAGTAAATGTTTAAATATAAAAATTCTATTTATTCTTGAATGAAAGAGATTAGGAAATTAGTTATTCAATTTACTTTATTTTATGACCGACATATAAGCAAATTTAAAGGATTTTCCAAGACAAGTTTAGATCTGATCTTATTCTTGATAATATCGACTTTTGGATTAATGACATTATCTGTAATTTATGTGGTAACTATTTTCATATTGAATCCCTACATTAACAATGCTAAGCAGAAAATTAATTGGATTTTTGTTCTCTTAGCAGTAATCTTTGCTATCTCAAAAATGATGGAAGAATTTAAAAATAAAAGGATATATTAAAATCGAGATGAAGAGGGGTCAAATATTTGGGTTGCCTTGGTGGGTCCTTGTAATAATAATAATCATCATCTTCCTTATACTACTAAACAGAGGAATTATCAATATAAATCTTTAATTTATTATAAAATTTCTTTTATCGTATCTTCAAAGTTCCTTGCACGAAAACCTAAATCATTTTCAGCATCTTTATTGTCGCAGACCTTATCCTTTAACAAAGTACTGTTCCTTAGCTTTACTAGAAATCTAGGAATCCTAATTCTAATGACTTTCTTTCCTAAATTATTCGCTATTACTTTAACAACTTCATTGAATGTTAACACATCAGGCCCGCCAATGAAATAAGTTTTATTCTTGTGTTTGCTTTCAACAGACTTTACAATAATTTTAACAATATCGTCGACAAATATCGGTTGGAGTTTGAAATTTCCATTACCAGGAATAGGAGCAATCCCTAGTTTAATTAACTGAATTAATTTTCCTAAATCTTTTTTGTTGTTCCTTCCATAAATTACCGTAGGTCTAAAGATTATATAGTTTAGATCTGAATTCTTTATATATTCTTCAGCTTTTAATTTAGATTTCCCATAATCGGTATCTAAAACAGCGTCGTAGGAGCTGATAAAAATAAATTTCTCAACTTTGTTTTCGACACAAGCATCGACTAAGTTTTTAGTTCCTTCATAATTTATTTTAAAAACATCTCCCTTGCTAATTCCAGCTAAATGAATTACGATATCAACTTTGCTAGCGTCGAGCAGAATTTTTTTATCGAACAAGTCACCTACAAAAACACCGTCTCCAGATATTTTCTTTCTCGATAAAATATTAACCTTGTATTTATTCAAATGTTTAATTAAGTTTTTACCAACGAAACCACTAGATCCGGTAACTAAAATTTTCATGTGAACATAGTCTTTGTAAAATATTTATAAAAATACCTAGGCCTTAAATAATATCCAACTAATGCCTTTTCTTGATATTTAATTATTTTTTCCTTGGAAATGTTTGGATGATCAAAAGTGACATGGAAATTGTCAAATAAGTCATAATTGTCGGTATTAATCCTATCTTTTACCGTATCATAAAATTCAGTTCCAGGAATTGGGGTGCATATGGTGAAGTTAGCAAAATCAGTATTCAACTTTTTAGAATATTTTAAAGTAGCTTTAACAGTATCCTCAGTATCATTCTCCAATCCAATAACATAGAAGCCAACAACTTTCATTCCAATCTTATCACAATGCTTAATCATCCTCTCTTGGTGCTCAAAAGCTATCGGCATTCTCTTGCTTTTTCTTAACACATCTAAATCAGCAGATTCAATTCCGACTTTCATAACCTTAAAGCCCGCTTTATACATCAAATCTAGTAAGTTTTCATCAACCCTATCGAGTCTAGTTTCACAGCCAAACTCAATATCTATATTTTCTTTAATAACTGCATTGCACAAATCTTCAGTTCTTTTTTTAATTAATGTAAACATAGGATCTCTAAATTGAACACCTTTAACATCGAATCTTTCCTTCAAGTATTTCAATTCTCCAATTACATTTTCCACACTTCTCATTCTATACTTGCTTCCGAGGTTAGATTCAGAAATATATGGACAGTAATTGCAACCGTAAGTGCACCCTCTGCTTGACAAGACAAAAGTAAAAGGCTTCTTCGTAATGATGGGATTATAAGAAAACTTCTCAATTGGAAACAAGCTCCAGTCAGGATAAGGAATCTCATCCAAGTTAGAGACAGGAGAACTAACTAATCCATTAGGAATATCTTTCTCTTTTTTTATCCCTCCCAAAATATTTTCAACATCGCCTTTAATAATAAATTCAGCATCCTCAAAAAGTTTAGGTTTCATCCCGGCAAAGGGGCCAATGATTCCAACTTTAATCCCCTTTTCATTTAATGCTTTCAGGTATCTCATTTCATGGCTGTGATTTGGCATAGAAGCATGCATTATAACTAAATCAGCATCATCAACTTTATTTGTAGAAATAGAAACATCGTGCCCGTTTTTCTTCATCACAGTTGCACCATAGGCGTAAGGCATATAAGGGAAATACTCTTTAGTCGTCCTTAAACCAGTTAAAAATTTTCCAAGAAGTGACCTCCCGGCATTAAAGCTCGTTCCATATCCACCATTGTAGTCCCTATAAATTTTCTTGTCAGATTCCACATCAAGGAAAACAACTTTCATCTATAAAAGAGATTTCAATTAGGTTTTTAAGTTTTTTTAATATTGGTCTTTGGTGAAATCCTTGTTTTTCTGATACTACAATTGAAATACGTTTCCAAAAATCTTAAAAAGGCTTTTGTATTTGTAATTTATATGATAAATGTTGAAAGAGCCGAAGGAAGGTATAGCAAAATTATGGCTAAATTAAAAGGGCAAGAGGGGAAGATTATTGCAATAGAGCCAGATACAGGTGATTATTTTATAGGTGATAATGCAATAGAAGCCGGTAATCTGGGTAAAAAAAAGTATCCCTCTAAGAAATTTTACTTAAAGAGAATTGGAGCTAAATATACCTACATCGTTGGGGCGTTATGAATGCTAGATACTTGTTTGGTCTGCCATTTATTACTACAGCAGTTGAGTCTGAAGAGATAGAATTTCTTCTTGATACAGGTTTCAATGGAGCTATTTTGCTTCCTTTAGATAAAATAAAAAAACTGGGATTGAAGTCTTTTGCTGTAACTCAATATGCCTTAGCCGATGGGTCACACGCAGTGTCTGAAGTATTTGAAGCAGAAGTTGAATGGTTAGAACATACAAAGAAGGTTGCAGTTATAGGCGTACAATCAGCTTTTGCTTTACTAGGTATGGAACTATTAAAATCAGCAAAAACTACTTTGAATCCATCTAAAAATATAATAAAAATCGAATCCGCTTAAAATGTTGCTTCCAAAAATCTTGGTAGGTTGTCCGACAAGTTTTCACAAGGAATATGCTCTGCAGCAATATGCAGAATCACTTAAGAAGATTACTTATAAAAATCATGATATTTTGCTCGTTGATAACTCTCCCGACGATACTTATTCAGATAAAATAAAAGAGGCAGGTTTCTCAGTAATAAAAGGCCCCTGGTTCGAATCAGCAAGAGACAGGATAATTGCTTCAAGAAACATTCTTAGGCAGAAAGTTATCGACGGCAATTACGATTATTTCTTCTCGCTGGAGCAGGATGTTCTCCCTCCACAGGATAT
>CAYJRS010000044.1:0-6021 GCA_964372845.1 Candidatus Woesearchaeota archaeon
TTTTCTAAATCCTTTACAGAGCATTGTAATATGGATGTGTAATTTTCAAGATAAACTTCTTTTGAGGATTTTATTTTTTTCAAGCCTTTTAATGTGATATCTTTTTCATTCTCCAATCCAATTCCTATTAAATAAAGCGTCATATCTTTTTAAGATAAGAAAGATATTTAAATTCTTGCTGTTTTTTATATTTTATGAGTTTAGAAGATATTATTTTTTTTAGTTTAAATAGAAGAGATTTATTGATTTATGCCGGGGCTACAGGAACGTCTCTGATTTTTGGTTGTGGTAAGGAAAAAAAAATTATAGGTACACGAGAGAAAAGCCCTCAACCACCTTCTGTCCCTATAAAGGAAGACCCTCCAGGGGATTATACTCAATTCTCTATTCCAAAGTATAGTGTTGCTGCTGTTAGTGGTTCTGCAAAAATGAATATTGAAGGAAGACAAATATGGTTTGTTGATCAGAATGATAATCTAGTTAATGGTTTAGATGTCCATACTTACAAGAATTCTAGGGATTTAATTGTTGTGGCAAGTGATCCTAGTGGAAGAACTACTCATGGTGTATTGGTTTTTTCTGGTAGAGGGGCATCTAAAATTACTGCTCAACAAAGTGGAATCTATAAACTGAAAATGTATGCAAAACAGGCTTTAGAAAAAGGAAAAAATCTTTTATCTAAGAAGTTAGAAGATGCAATCGTTGTGGAACCAGGGGCTGCTCCTCTATGGAATGCAGATCACGTTATTAATATTCCCGGAATTACATATAAAGGGGATTGGTCTTTTAATCAATTTGTTGCCTTGAATAGTTCTCTTAGTAAATCTTCTGCAAATCTCGCTGTTATTGCTTCAGATATTCCTGTAATAGGACCTACTACTTCAGAGCTTTTAACTTTTATCAACGTTGCTACGAATGAAGTGGGAATTATTGCTAATTATGCTGATGAGCTTATCGATATAGTTAATAAACACACTAAACTTAAAATTGATAAGAATTATAGATTAAGCTGGTATAGGTTGCCGATTCCTTTCCCGCGTATCCTGCCTCATCTCCCAACTGTAGGAGATGTTTTGATACCTACTGAACTTGTCGATGCATGGAAGCAAAGAAATCTTGTATTTAATATATCTGAATATCTCCCACTTAATCCTGGAAATAAATGGATGTATGCTGCTGAATTATTTGAAAGACTTGGTGGAATACCCTTTAGGAATATTGAGGAGTCTTCTGTTGGAACTATGGATATTAAGGGTAAGAAAGTTATTGTTTTATCGGGCAAAAACGAAGGCAGAGAGTATAAGGAATATTATGGTTATAAGGACGGTGAATTGAAAATAATGGGCGCTTATGATAGGGATATAGGAGACTTTTATTTTGAGCCAGGACTTATTTTAGGAGATAGTGCATTAAGGATAGGAAGGAGTTATAATACTAAATCTAATGTTGTGTTGCCTCAATTTCCTAATATTAAGGGAATAGTTTCTGGGACTTTTGGTTATGAGGGATTAGAGCAGGTTAGTACTCGTGCTGGGGAATTCGGGGATTGTTTGAGAGTAAAGGAGACAGTAGAGCTAAACCTTTTGAATATTTCTAATAATGAAAGCATACAAACCAAAGAAGTTGTTTATCATTGGCTTGCTAGACATGTTGGACAAACTAGGATAAGGATAGAAGAAGGAGGTTCATTACTATCTGGAACTTATAAATTGCAACAAGCAGAGGTCAATGGAATAAGGTTGCCTAAACCTGCTTATCCAAATGAAGAATTTAGTTTTGGAGTTATCGAGGCCGTTAAAAATGCTTATCTAGATATAGTTTAATATTATATATCTTTTCCTTCACAAATATTTATAAACAAACTTAAATTAATTTATACATGCTTCAAAAAACAAAAAGAATTATCAAAAATATTACAATGCCTGTTGCTGCTTCTATTCTTTTATCTTCTGCTGCATATGCTGATGAATTATTGAGAAGTGCTACGGTCTTGGAGTTTAAAGATGATAGTGTAATGACAGAAAAATCCTCTGGTCTGCAGACCCACCTTCCTTTTTTAGTCGGCAAAAGATTGGAGAATAATTTCAGGCTTGTTAATAATCCTGAAGTAGATAGATTATTATCGGAAAATCCAGCTGTTGATAGAGAAAATTTAGATAAAATAAGCAAGGCTGTTCCAGATTTGGACTACATTATATCTGGCAGTTACAGCATTATTAATAATCGCGATTTATCTGTTAGTACATTTATCGTCGATTTGAAAACCGGAAAAATTGCTACACAATATTTTGAAGGGAAACTTGAAAATCTTTTTAATGCTGCAGATGCAATATCTGATGAAATTAAAAGCGATCTTGGATATCAGGTTTCTGCGCAGAAGCAGGAGAAGGAAGAATACGTGCATACTAAAGAACATGAAGATGCTAAAGCAGGATTACTGGCAAGAAAAGGAAAATGGAGTTTGTCTCCTTTAGTTAGATTTACCTTTCCATTAGCGCCTGAAGGATTTAAAGAAATATATAACCCCTCTTTTAACGTCGGTGTGGAAATAATGAAAGTAGGCAGTAAGAAAGTTGGTTTTGGTTTTCCTATTATTAATTATAATGTTCATCAAGCTGATTCAGATAAAGTTATCGGAGCTATCGGGGCGGATTCTTTTGATTTACTTGAATTAGGCAGCCTTTCTTTTTTAGACGTCAATGGGATGGTTCGTTTTTATCCAGTGCTTGATTCTGACACAATTCCATTTTTATCTTTAAGCGGAGGATATTCTTATGGTAAGGAAAGAGAATCATCTGTGACTGTCGGTAGACGAAAATCTATTATATCAAGCGAAAGTTCTGATCATGGAGGGAATATTTCTGCAGGCCTTGGTTTGGAGCAACTTGTAGGAAAGAATATTTCTTTTAAAGGTTCAGTAACATATAAGCATCTGTTTTTAGGTGATGGATTTGATACTTTTTCTTTAGATTTTGGTATGGGATTCTATTTTGGCGGTAAAAAATAATTGGCTTTCAATCCTTCAATCTGCCTTATCTTAGTTTCCTTAAACAAATAAATTCTAAACCCATCATCTGTTTTTATTTATTTGATTCTTCTAACAATGATTTAATCTTGTTAACAAATTCGACAGCCTGTTCTCTACTTTCTTCTGCTAATTTTTTCTCAAAATCTTCATGAACATTGTAACTTGCCCTTTCTCTTAATTCTTTTGAAGACCCCAATATTTCAATATCCTCTTTTTTCAAAGAATCTGCAACAAGTTCTACATCTTCTTCTTTGAGTGTTTTTTTCAAATGATAGTGGTGGTAGATAACAAAACACAGTGTCGCGGAGTGATTTTTGGAAGAATATTCATCGCTGCTTATTAAAGATAAAGCAGCATGATAGATGGCATAATAGTAAATGCTTACAACCCAATCATAGAATGCCTCATCTCCAAATACTTCAGGAATCTCATCTTGGTGTTTTTCTAAAATCCAATTAGCAAAATTTAGATTATGATCTGTTTTTCTTAAGTATAATTGAGATTCATCTTTTTTCTTTTGCAAAACCTTATTTCCAATATATCTGTCCAGCCAGAATTTACAATCTTCCTTATCCTTCAACCACTTTCTCCAATTAGGTTTCCTCATTTTCCAATAGCCTCCACCATTCAATTCCTGCAAGAAGAATTTTATCTTTCTTAAGATCTTTAAAGAATTTTTTACTAGAATTATGAAAAGATTCTCTAAAGGCATCATAGTCAAGATAAATTGGAGCTAATTTTGTGTTTGTTTTCATGCTTACTCTTTTTGCTGTATTTTCTATTGCCTTAGTATCTCTAATCTTCTGAAAAACTAAAAAAATATCAATATCAGAATCTTTTGTGTAATTGCCTTTAGCATATGATCCAAAAATCATAATCATAACCGGCTTTTCTTTTAATTCTCTTAAAAAGTCTGTAATTGCTAGCCTTGTTTTGTACGGCAATTTTTTAAATCTGGAATATTCTATAGAATATAGAGATGGAGTGATAGTGTCTTTAGAGTAATCTACATAAAATTTTATCTGATTCCCTGATTTTTCTTTTTTTAGAAGACCATTTATTTTCTTAAGGGCATAATCTATAGACGGCATGCTTAACTTAAGTTGTTTTGAAAGTGCTCTCATATGAATGCCCGGCTTTAGATAAACCTGTTCTAATATCCTTAATTCTGTGTTGTCATATAACATATATCGATTGTAATATATAGTATGACAAGAGGTTTATAAACTTTTCTGCCTGCGTTGGTTCTTTGCTGAGAAAGGTTTTTAAAATGTTTTGTATTTAGAGAATTTGATGAATCTTGAAGAAAGAGTAGAAGAAGAAATTGAAAATAATTCTGAAAGTCAAGGAATTTTTCAGAGACTAATAAAAAATAGATGGATGAGGAGATTTGTTTTGCCTGTAGCAGCTACAACTTCAATGTTCTTTGGGACATCGAGACAAGTACAGCCCGCCGTAACTGAACAAGTGAAATCTTTAGCTCACGATCCAATACTTCTCATTCATGGCTTGGATCTTAGTCTCATTAGGACTCCCGTAGATTATGCTGATTTTGATGGGGTAAGAAAAATAGAGGGAAAAAGGGTAGTAGACTTTGATGATTTCTTTCTTTTTGCTGAAAAGTATGGAACACGTAAAGGTGATGGGAAATACGATTCTGGATTCGACTTAGATCGGAATGAAAAAATAGATATTGATGATTTTTTTAAATTTAGCGATTACTTTGGGCAAAAACCTGAGCCTTTAGAAGAGACCTGGGATATTCTCTCAGATGCTTTAACTAAGGATTTGAAATGGATAGATGGCGGAACTGTAGGTGAATGGGTGCCTAGTAGCAATTTAAAAGCTGCTGATTTTTACAAACTCAGGCTTACTTCTGGAAACAGATTAGATTTTAACAAACAAGGAGATGAAGTTAAACTTGCAGTAGATAAGATAAATGAGGTAACAAAAAAGAAGGTTATCCTTGCAGGTTTTAGCATGGGCGGCTTGGCTGCAAGAGCTTATTTGCAAAATAATCCTGATCCAAAAACATCAGCCTTAGTTACAATCTGCACTCCTCATAGTGGCTCGTATCTTGCTTTTCTGCCAGAGAAAACAGAGGTATCTAAATGGGTATCTGCTAATCCTTTCATTAGTTGGGTGCCAGAAGCAGGAGATTTTTTTATTAACTATCTAACAGCAGGAAAGCCAGCAATAAAATATTTACAGCCCTGCTCTACAGAAGTAGTAAACTTAAATAATAATCTTTACAGAATGCCGACTAATATTCTTTATACCGATATTATAAGTCAGTTACCTAATCAAAGTTTATTGAATCAAGGGCTTAATCTGATTAACAAATATAAAGATGCTTATAAAAAATGCCAACAACTTGCAAGCGAAGGAGAACTCGCTAAAGGCGATGGTGTTGTTTCTACGGTGAGCCAGCTTCTAAGAAATGTAGCAAGAAATTCTCCCAATATAAGAAATTTAGAATGGTATGAAAAAGTCAAGAATAATATAATACCTGAAAATGCAGAGATGGAAGTTTTTCATACGAAAGGAAATAAACAAACTGCTATTTTAAAGAAAGTTTTGGAGGATGTTATAGAGAAAATCGAAAAATCTTCAACACAGAAATCAAGCAAAATAGCTTTTGAATCATTTAGAGACGGCAATCACGAAATCTACATAATGAATCCAGATGGAAGTAATCAGGCAAGATTGACAAATAACTCAGGTTCTGATCTATATCCTTCTTGGTCTCCAGACGGAAGTAAAATTGCTTTCCGTTCAAACAGGGATGGTAATTGGGAAATCTATGTAATGAATCCAGATGGAAGTAATCAGGCAAGATTGACAAATAACTCAGGTTCTGATCTATATCCTTCTTGGTCTCCAGACGGAAGTAAAATTGCTTTCCGTTCAAACAGGGATGGTAATTGGGAAATCTATGTAATGAATCCAGATGGAAGTAATCAGGCAAGATTGACAAATAACTCAGGTTCTGA
>CAYJRS010000045.1:0-5915 GCA_964372845.1 Candidatus Woesearchaeota archaeon
AATATATTTGTCCATTTTCACAATGTTTTGAATTATCCCTTTCTCTTTTCCCTGTGATTTTAATTTTATTATTTCATTGAGTTTTTAATGATATAGTCTGGAATGAATGTTTTCGATTGCTTTAATGCATCTGCGAAGACTATGGGATGTATTGATTCTTTGTTCGCAACCTATTTGGCATTTATCAATCCCCTCATAGTATAAAGGTATCTTTCATATGTAACTTGTTCTCGTGATTTTAAGTATTTCAAATAATTATTCCTGCACTTTCATTTGTAAAACATTACAGCAGGATTATAAAAAGTTAATGTTGCCCTAATATTAATCTAAGAAAATTCATCTCGATCAAAAATCATGCTTTCTCCATCCTGGATTACTCCATTCAAAATCTCTCCAAATAAAACTACATGATCGCCAGCATCAATTTTTTTAACTAGCTTGCATTCAACAGCGCCGACGCAGTTCTCCAGCACAGGGCTTCCATCCTCCATCTCTTTCACCTCAATGTCTTTAAAATTATTCACGTTTTTGCCGTCGGTGGATCCAAAGTGTCTTGCAATCTCCAAATGCTCCTCGCCCAAAATATTCACGCAAAAAACTTCAGCTTCCAAAAGTTCACCATACCCTTTCCTGTTTTTTCCTATACTTACCATCAGCATATCAGGTTTGAAGCTCGCTCGATTAACCCAAGCAGTTGTCATTCCATAATTTCTCCCATCTAAACTAAAAGTAATTACAAAAACTCCGTTCCTTATCTTTCTAATCACTTTCTCAACTTCATCCATTTTCTATTTTCCGTGAATGCTTTTCTAAAAAGTTCATTTCAATCTTCAGAAATCCTCGGAGCCAATATAAAGCTCAAAGCTAATTTATCCATGACATTGTATTCGAGCTTTAAAGGATAATCGCTATTCCACCGGATAATAACTTTATCACTTAATTTCCCTCCTTTAATTAATTTCTTCAGGTATTCTATACTGTACTTTGCATTTACATCATCACTAGTTTGAATCTCAGTATTCTCACTCTTAAGAAATTCAACATGCGCATTGCTCAAATTTCCCTCTCCTCTAATGCTCATTATGTCCTTATTCAAAATAAAAGAGACACTTTCAGCAACTATGCCAACATCTTCGACAGCATCCTCAAACATCTTTGAGCCCATTATCACATGGGATTTGAACTCCAGCTCAGGAATATGCTGCTCCCTGTCTTCGATATCAATCAAACTCAAATGAAACAACCTTCTAGAATCCCCGCTCATCTCTATCCTTAATTTATTTCTTTTTTTATCCAGCTCCAAAGTCAAGGTGTCATTTCCCTTCAGCCTTCTCAAAATCTGGTTTAAATTATCCAAGCTAACACAAATCGTTTCTTTGTTTTCTATTTCATATTCGACAAATGCGCTGCTCAATAATTTAAAAACAGCAAGAACAACATTAGCGGGATCAGTTGCAACAATCTCTAATTTCTCTTTATCAATTTTAAACTGAACATCATTGACTAAGTCAGATAATATGCTAACAGGCTCTTTCAATAGTCTTGGCTCAGCTAATGTCAGCTTCATAAATAATGTTTTAAATCGCTAATTTATAAAATTAAGTATCTTTAAAAATATAATTCAAAAAACCAGCCAGACAGGAAGTGCAGGCTCAATGAAAGGCCAGTATAAAGGAGCAACTACGACAAGTGTAGAAATCAGTAAAGTATGTGTCCAGTGTTCAGCCATTCCTCTTGCAGCTAATTGCCCGTGCACAACTTTGGAGACAGCATGCATCTTCAAATTTAAAATCAAACCTACTGCAATCCTCCCAATCCATACATCACTTAAAAGAGGAATATTTCTAGCAGCTAAAGTAGTAACGTCTAAAAATAACGGCCAGTTAAAAACAGCAAATAAGCCTACCATCATCAAAGTTATAGAATGCACTCCATGACCAAGCCAATGACTTCCTCGAAAGTTTAAATCAGAATGAATCGCAAATAACTCATACAAGCCAAGAACAATACCGAGAACAACTACAGCATTCCAAACCACCATGCTAAAATATATTTTAAACTTCTATATAAATATAACTGCTAAGTATAATCTCTCCATTTATGCTCACATTTGACGCATTTATAAAATCTAGTTTCTCCCTCATCGGCAGCCCTAGTTTGTAAACTCCAATAGTATGCTTTGCCATGTCCGCATTTAGGGCATTCAACATCGACTTTAGGATTTATTTCAATATTGCTGTCGACAACCTCTACTCTTTCTTTTGCCTTAACCTCCTCTTTCAGCACAACTTTTTCCTTCATCATGGGGTAACTCTTCCCACAACGAGTACAAACTAGTCTTTTCTTTCCAGTTTTATCAGGTACTAACAATCCCCCGTCATTGTTGCAAAACTTCATATCACTCCAGCTCCTTTAAGTAGCATATTAAACACCACCTTCACCCATCCTAAATATGGTATTTTTAATAAAACTTTCCCATAAATCTGCTCTCTCTCAATTTTCTCTTCAAAAGGAAACATGGCAGAATTATGGTCGCCTTTTGTCTGATAATATTCATTTTCAATTCCAACTACCCTATGTATTATCGGCGCATTGTTTATCTTATTATTATACACTATCACGTCGCCGACTTCAATATTTTCTGCTTTTTTCAAAACGAAAATGTCCCCTATTCTAAATCCATTGCTCTGCTGGAAGGTCTTAAATTGCTCCTCGGTAATCCCTTTATTCTCATACCAACCCCCACAAACTTTCCAATAATCCTCATTGCTTTCTTTTCCGCACAATATTTTTCTATTATCCGCACAAGAATTCAAATCTCCTTGCCCTTTTAAATAGCAATCAGCCCAGCAGGTAGTAGGCTCGTGCTGCATACTGCAGCTCACAACAGCAACGACAGGAAAACTGGTTCCGAGAAGTAATCCGAGAACAGGATAAATAATGTACTTAATCAATACGATTGCAATAAGAATGTTCACCAAGAGACTAGCAAAACTATCATCTTTCCAAATAAACCACCACAATTTCTTCCAACTCATAAACAAAAATTATTTAGTTTTCTTAAACTTATCATCCATATCTTTTATCTTCTTGTTTAATCTCTCTATAGCTTTTCTTAGGCTACTTTTTGCATCGCCGCTTTCAATTGTCAAAATGGGATTGCTTACAAGAGAATGATCGATTGTATAGCCTGCAACATCAACTTTGTCATCATTCCAAAGCTCTTTCACAATAGGATTACATATGGTATGCCCCTCGCCTTTGATTTCAACTCTAACTTTATTTTTCTCATCGACAAGAAATTGAACTTCCATATCTTTACCATTTTTTTAAAGCGCTTTTAAATCTTTCTGTTTATCCTAAAAAACCCGACTTTAACATAGTATTTATTTCTCTTATGAAACTTCATGGTCCTCCTCAAGACAAAATCAATATCAAACAATTTTTCTACAGAGAATCCCTCGCAATATTTCTTCAAAAAATTCTCACTCTCGACTTTATGAAAGCTGTAAATCAAATCGCTTATCTCCATGGCCTTGTCTAAAAAAACCCTGTCACTGTGTTTAACCTGAACACCGAAAGGAGGATTCTCAATCACGACATCAACTTTCTTATTAAACTTAGAGACACTGCAGCAAAAAAATTTTCCGTTTTTCAGTTTAAGTTTTCTATAATCTTTCTTCGCAATGTCCAAAACCTTATCATCCTTATCGACGAAGTAAACTCTATCAGCTTTCAGCAGTAAACAGCCAATTCCAAAAACCCCATTCCCACAACCAAGATCAGCAATAATCTTTCCTTCGATATCATTATTCATGTACAAAAACCATAATACTTCAGCAGCTACCTCAGAATCAGTTCTATATTGCTCTAGCTTGCAATTAGCGTCTTTAAGTTCCTCTAGTTTAGAAAGGGTCTTAGCCAGCTCTTTTTTGCTTGATAGCATCTCCTAATGTAAATCCCCCTCTCTCAACTTTTTTTATCTCAACTTTGTAATCAGGAATATTCTCGACAAGTTTGATTCCAAAAAATTTTTCCATTTTCTTCGCAAGCTTCAAACTAGGCATCATCTGCTTATTCTCTATTTTCTGAATCACACTTTCCTTTTCATTCAATTCCTTAGCTAATTCACTCTGTTTCAAATTTTTTTTCTCCCTTTCCCTTCTAATTATTTTATCATACCCGTCGATGACGGATTCCGTTTTTTCTTCAGCAACGCTTTTCCGTTTAATCTTGACTTCGCTTTCATTTAACTTTCCGATTATCTTTCCAAATCTGCTGCATTTTTCACAAGAGTTTATCGAGCTCCCCTCTATCTTCATCCTAAACAATGCATTTTCAATGCCGCATAAGTCACAATTGCTCATCTTCTATCAATTTAGCGACATCTTCAATGTCCTGTAATCCTTCCAGCTTTATTTTTTCATTGATTAATAGTGTAGGGGTTTTTTTGATGTCATATGTTTCCCTCATGATATTTATCATTGAAATATCCAAGTCTATTGGTAATGGTATCAACATCAAAGTCTTTCCGTATTTTTCCTTCAAGTCTTTTAATATCTCAGCTTGTGTATCCTGTTCAGTCTCTACGCTAAAGTCAGGATCATTCGCAAAGAAATACACCAAGTTGACATAATCGGCATTGCATTTCTCCTTTAACACAATACTATTTAGCCAGAACTCAACTTTTAGCAGTGCATATTTCTTCTTCTCCAATTCAAGGTCGCTGGTAAGAAAGCTTGCTCGATCATAATCCTCTATTTTCAATCCTTCTTTATACACTTTATCGCCAAACCCTAAATTTTCACTAATCGCAGAATCGCAAAATTTCGGCTCAATATTTTGATAATAAAGAGTTTGTAGTTTAGCATCATTCCACTGCAAGTCAATTTTTTGGAATTCCTTCTCAATGTCTCCAATTCTGTTTCTTTCAAGTGCAAATCCGAGCAAAACACCTAGTAAAAAAACAACCACTGTAAGCACTAATGCTTTCCAAAACAAATCGCCAAATCTTGCCATATATCATTATCCTACCACTTAATATTTCCAGCTGCGAGTAAATACAGTGAATGCAGCAAAACAAGAGGATATAAAGTTAAGTAAAATACCAAATAGAATAATATAGTGAAGCTAGCCTTGAATCCGATGTTAATTTTATTCATTGTTTTTAATCCTATGTATGTAAATGCCAACGTGAAAGCAAATAACAGGAGAATAAAAAAGGTAAATACACTCGGTATTAAAAACAAGCTTGGAACTTCAAGTATAGTGTTTCCATTTTGTATAGAAAATATCCAGTACATTGATTTCTGCACAATCTCCCTTCCAAAGACATAAACAAAAACAAAGAATCCAGTAATGCTCAAAAGATGCGAAATAAAAAATCTTGGAACGACAAAGAGTCCAAACATGTTCAGGCTTTTCTTGAAAAAACTATCCCTATATTTATGCACGGTTTGAAACCCGCCGATGTTCCATCTTAGTCTCTGCTTCCACCATTTTTTCAAGTTGTCAGGAACATCAGTATATACTTTAGCACTAAGGCACATTCTATTCTTATATTTATATTTCAAAATCTTCCACGCAATCTCAATGTCCTCTGTTATGTTGTTTGTATCAAATCCTCCCACTTCATCTAATAGTTTTTTTCTATACATGCTCAAGCTTCCGGGAGTAACATAAACACTGTCTACAAAATCAAGTATCTTCCTGCCGAATGCAATCAAAAAATACTCGACAGCCTGTAATTTTTCAATTAATTTTCCAGTATTCCTGACAAAGCAGCTAGCAGTAACAGCTCCGGTTTCAGGATCGTCAAAGTATCCAATCATTTTTTTAAAACAGTCTTTTTCAGGATAAGAATCTGCATCGATAATTGCAATTATCTCTCCCTTAGCATTCTTAACGCCAAAATT
>CAYJRS010000046.1:0-5589 GCA_964372845.1 Candidatus Woesearchaeota archaeon
ATGAGAGAATATATTTTTGTTTTAGGAAGAGAACCTGAGTTGAGTTTTTTGGAGATTATTAGCTATTTCAAAAGCCATGATATAACTTATAAATTAGTTGAGTGGAAGAATGAAATTGCTATTTTTTTACTTGAAGAGCTTGATTTTGATTTGCTTATTAAAAGATTGGGTGGAACTGTTAAAATTGCTGAAGTTTTTCTTGAGTACAGATATGATGGGAGTGAAAACAAATTAAATTATGGAATTAGTGTTTACTCTGGAAATGGAAACAAACTGAAAAAATACTTAGAATCTGAATTTAGAAAAGAGGGGGTTAAAGCAATTTTTAGAAAGCCAAGAGAACTTATTTTTATGCCAAGCGAGGTATTTGCGAAGAATTTATTTGAGTTCATTGTTTATGGAAAATATTATGCGAGATCAATAGCTGTTTTTAATCCTAAAAACTATAAAGAGAGAGATGAAACAAGACCGAGGCAGATTTTGCTGCATCAGGTTAGTCTAAGACTTGCTAGGATTTTAGTTAATTTAAGTTTTGCAAGACATAATCTACTGGATCCTTTTTGCGGCGTCGGAACAATATTACAGGAAGCAATAATTTCTGGAATCGATGTTTATGGTGTTGATATTGACAGTGAAAGCGTAGATGCTAGCAAAGAAAATTTAAATTGGCTGAAGGAAAAATATAATCTGAAAAATAATTTTAAAATCATAAAAGGCGATAGCGGTAGATTAGCCAGATATTTTAAAAGAAATGAAATTCATGCTGTCGCGACGGAGCCAGATCTCGGACCTTATTATAGAAAGATGCCCAACAAAGAGGAAGTGAATGGCGTTGTTAAAGTTTTGGAGAATTTATATTATGATTTCTTTTTAGGCTTGAGGCAAGTGATGAAAAAGCATGGAAAAATTGCTATTGTTTTGCCAAGATTGAAATATAAAACCGGATACAGAGATGTTGATGTTAATAGAATAATAAACCAGAGCGGTTTTAGATTATTTGTTGCTGATGAAAGGGTGAGATTACCAATTATCTCTAAAGGAAGATTTTTGGATAGGATGATTTATGTTTTTGAAGCTGAGTAATTCTTCATTTTTCTTTTGAGATATTAGTAAGTTTTATAAATTCTATTTTTGGTAAAAATAAATATGGGAAGAGTTAAAACTCAGCTAGTGAAGAGAGCTACCTTGAAGTTGATGCAGCAGCATCCTAATACTTTTAAGAAAGATTTTTCTGAAAATAAAATTCTATTAGCAGGGGTTAGTGAGATTTACTCTAAGAAATTGAGGAATGTTATTGCTGGATATTTGACGAGATTGGTTAGACAACGAGAAACTAGAAATTGATATTCATCTATTAGGTGAAAACAACTATAACAGGAGGGGCATAAAATGAGCGAAGATAGAAAAGAGAGATTTGAATCCGGGCATAGGGAGAGACTTGCAGACCACGTAGTTTTCATCGGTAACAAACCTTTTAACAGAATTTAACTACGGTTATTTCTGGGGGACTGAAATGAGACAAGCTGAGGTTTGCTCACTGGATTTATGTTACCGGTGTTGTGATGCAGTTTACTACCCAAGGTGCAGATGAAGTTGTTGTGAAAGCCAGAGGAAGATTTTCGAGCAGAGCAATAGACGTCGTGGAAGTGGCTAGGAAGAGGTTCTTAGAGGGACAGATAGATATTGCAGGGAATGGAATCGAAATCGGCAGTGAAGAATTTACAAATAAAGAAGGGAAAAACATAAGAGTGAGCTTTATCGAGATAAAATTAATTCGCAAAACCTAATTTTCTTTTTATTTTTTTGAAAAGGTTTAAATAGAAATTTCTACGTTATAGTTGATTAAAAAAGGGTGATAATGTGGCTTCAAATATTTTTATTGAGATTAGCATTATATTAGTTCTTGCTGCCGTGATTGCTGCCGTGATGAGAATTCTTAAACAGCCCACAATTATTGGATACATTCTTACTGGGATTATTGTCAGCCCGTTTTTCTTAAACCTGATTAAGTCGCAGGATACACTTGTTGTTTTTTCGCAGATTGGTGTTGCATTTCTACTTTTTATTGTTGGCCTGAGCTTAAATCCCAAAGTGATAAAAGAAGTCGGGAAAGCGTCTTTGATTACAGGTCTTGGACAAGTTATTTTTACATCTTTGATTGGTTTTTTTATTGCAAGATTTCTTGGTTTTGAATTGATAACTGCCTTGTACATTGCAGTTGCTCTTACTTTTAGCAGCACAATTATTATCATGAAACTGCTTTCTGATAAAGGTGATTTGGATAAACTTTATGGAAAGATCTCAATCGGTTTCTTGTTAGTTCAGGATTTAATTGCAGTTTTTGTTCTCATTATAGTCTCTTCATTTTCTGAGCCTAATCAGGCATTGAGTTCAATATTGTTTCTATTAATTAAAGGGAGTTTGATAATCTTATTACTGGTCCTAACCAGCTTGTATGCATTACCGAAACTTGAATTCTTCTTTGCCAAATCTCAAGAATTATTATTTATGTTTTCCATTGCATGGGGACTAGGGCTTGCGAGCTTGTTTTACTTGATAGGATTGTCTCTTGAAATCGGAGCTTTAATTGCAGGAATTACTTTATCACTCTCTCCTTACAATAATGAGGTTAGCTCGAAGATGAAACCTTTGAGAGATTTTTTTATAGTTCTATTTTTTATAGTTTTGGGATCGCAATTAATCTTCGATAACTTTAGCAAATTTTTGCTGCCTACAATAATCTTCTCCTTATTCATATTGATTGGAAATCCTCTCATTGTAATTGTGCTAATGGGAATGCTTGGATATACAAAAAAAACAGGATTGCAGGCTGGGTTTACTGTTGCCCAGATCAGCGAGTTTTCCTTGATATTGATTGCGCTTGGTGTTAGTGTCGGGCATCTTACTACTGAAATATTATCTTTAGTAACTGTTATTGGACTTGTAACTATAATCGGCTCTACTTATTTGATAATTTACTCTGATAAGATTTATCAGCCGCTTAAGAAATATCTTTCAATATTCGAAAGAAAAAATATAAAAAAAGAAAAAAGAAAAAAAGTTTTTGACATAATCTTATTTGGCTATAATCGTATTGGGTTTGATTTTGTCAATTCCTTCAAGAAGTTGAAGAATAAATTTTTAGTCGTTGATTACAATCCTGAAGTTATTGCAGACTTAAATAAGGATAAGATTGACTGCGAATATGGTGATGTTGAAGACATTGAGTTTTTGGAGCAATTAAACTTAAAGGATATTAAAATGGCTGTTTCTACTATACCTGATTTTGATACAAATCTTCTATTGATAAATACTATAAAAAGAGTCAATAAAAAAGTTATAATTATGTGCGTCTCACACCACATTGATGAAGCTCATACTTTGTATAAAAAAGGAGCGAGCTATGTTATTATGCCTCACTTTTTGGGTGGAAGATATGCTTCCATGATGATAGATAGACATGGGTTTAGCATTGACAGATTTAATGAGGAAAAAAAGAAACACCTCAGCCATTTGAGGAAGAGAAAAGAACTCGGGCATAATCATCCTGAGATTGAGAAGAATAAATGATTGGCGCTTCTGGGATTTGAACCCAGGACCTATGGATCATGAGACCATTGCTCTACCGGGCTGAGCTAAAGCGCCTCACAAAGAATTTTAGAAAACTTATTTTAAAAGGGTTGCGTTTATTTTACTTGCTTTTTCTATATTAAATGTTGGATATCCTGGAAAATATCGGTCCTCTGCTGCAATCTTTATATTGTAATAGATCCTTCTCTTTGTATTTATAGGTACTGAAATTTCACCCTCGTATTTATATTTTTTAAAAACTTCTAGAGTATTTTTAGGTCTTATAAAAAATAATAGGTTTAAGCCAACCATTAGATAAGTAAAATACGATGTTGGTTTTTCTTCATAAATCCCCTTAAATCTTACATCTTTTTTTTGTTTCATGGAATTAATTATCTCTTCCAGCAGAGAATTTTCTTTTGGCGATACAGGAATCCTTATTTCGTATTTTCTTCCTCCTCCTTGCCTTTGATCTAATTTGAAAACTGTAGATTTTGGGTTATATGAAATTATTTCTACAGATGTGTTTAATTTGCGTTGAAGATTTCTTTTTGACATTTTTCATTTTATGTTTTTCTTAATTTTATTTGCTATCTCCTCCAACTGATTTTCAGAGTATTTTGGATATGGTCTACTCCAAGCTATTTCGTCGTTTTCACTTCTTGGAACAATATGGAAATGCACATGAGGGACAACCTGCCCTGCAACTTTTTTGTTGTTTTGTATTATGTTATAACCGCTAGAAATGTTTTTAAAAGCTTTTGCTATCTTATACGCTGTAATTGCTAGAGATTTTACATCACTTTCTTTCATCTCGTCAAAAGTTTCGTAATGATTCTTTGATACAACTAATGTATGCCCCAGGCTTGTTGGATTAGCATCTAGAAACGCCAATGTATTTGTGTCTTCATACACTTTATCACACGGTATTTTTCCTGAAATTATCTTGCAGAATACACAGTCAACCATTTTCTCTTAACCATTTAGGAATATTTTTTATTGATTTTAAAATGTTTTTATTTTTAACTTTAAGCTTTTTAAAATCTTCTTTTTTATGACTTCCAGTTAGAACAGCTATAAAATTGAGTTTTGCTTTCTTTGTTGCAATGCAGTCGTAGATGGAATCTCCAATGTATAATATCTCCTTTCTTTTCAATTTGAGTTTATTCAATGCCTTATTAAAAACGCGAGGATCTGGTTTATGATATTTGACATCATCCGAAGAATAAATGA
Organism: Candidatus Woesearchaeota archaeon; assembly: GCA_964372845.1. Taxonomy (GTDB): domain Archaea; phylum Nanobdellota; class Nanobdellia; order SCGC-AAA011-G17; family ARS1403; genus JACPIN01. The sequence continues at coordinate 4,804 of CAYJRS010000046.1, forward strand.
ATTTGAAAAAATTTGTTGAAAGATTAATTTGTTTTAAGTGTGGATACATTAATGCCCTTGTCTTTGAGCTGAGCAACCCTAATTTGTATTTTTTGCTGAGCTGCATAACAACCTTTTTTGCCCCCGGAATTTGCTTTACTTTTTTTGACAAAATTTTTTTATGCTTTATCTTCTGAAATTTTTTAACATCTGTTTTTGGCCAGAGTTTTTTAATGATGATGTGTGATGGTATGCCGAATAATCTTTTTATTTTTTCTGCTGGAACTGATTTTAAATTGAGCTGCTTTGCAGTTTCTATGTAAGCTCTCGTTGAGATTTCTCCTGCGTTTATTAATGTGTTGTCTACGTCGAATATTATTGCTTTTATCATTAATTTTCCTCTTTTATGGACCCTGCGGGAATTGAACCCGCTGCCCCTTCCATGCCGAGGAAGTACTTTCGGCTATATAATATCTACCGATGAGCTAAGGGCCCATAAAGTTTCGTAGAATTAGTTTTTTAAAAACATATCGAAAATAAAAGTTTAAGGAGAGATTATCTTCTCCTTCTTCTAGAAGATGTTCCTCTTGCTCTTGCAACTGCTCTCTTTCTTTGCTTCTCTAGTCTTCTTACCTGTCTCTTCAAGCTTCTTATTTTTACTGCAATTTGTTTTACTGTTGCCATCTTAAATATCACCTCTTTTTTTAAATTATTATTACTTATCGTAGTAACTTTTTATTTATAAAGTTTTTGATAAATTTATTTTTAATCTTTTGTGGGTTGTAGCTATTTTAGAATTATTTTACT
>CAYJRS010000047.1:0-5212 GCA_964372845.1 Candidatus Woesearchaeota archaeon
CGGCAGCATCTGATACAATTGGTCAGTCTGTTTTATTAGCTGACTTACAAACAAAGGCTGTTTCCCCAGCAGGCGGGACAACAGTTACAGTAGCTGGAGGCGTCTCTGAAGATATTCCATTAGGAGCGAATGTTTCAGATAGTCAATCCTATACTCATGACAATGAGTTGGCTGATGACGATATAGATAACTTGTTAGATAGTACATTAACATTCCAAGGTGCAGAATACGATATAGAAGAACTCTTGGAATTAAACCAAGCAGGAAATGCATTATCTGTAGAAACATCTTTAACAAGCGCAGAAGATGACTATCAGACAGATATTGTTTTGGAAGTGCAAAGGGATGCTATTAAGTATTATTATGCGTTCTCTGAAGCTATCCAGGTAAATAAAACAACAAGCTCTGACCCATTAACTATAAAATTCTTGGGAAAAACTTTAAAAATTACAGATGTAGACGACTCAACAGACGGCAAGTTTACAGCATATGTTGGCTCTGAATACTTCATGGATTCAGGGGACTCAATAGTTGCAAATGGAAAAACTGTAAAGCTAGTTAGGGTAGGCTCAGCAGGTGCAATAGTTGTAGATGTAGATGGAGTAACTGAAACAATCTCATCCGGCTCTACAAAAACAGTTAATGCAGTAGAAATTGTAAATGATGAAACTTTCTACGACAGCAATAACCAAGCAGCTTCTTCAGCCAGTTTAATTATAGGAAAAGATGCACAAGAAACCTACAAAGATGGGGATGCTTATGTTGGAGAAGATAAAGACGATCCTGATTGGGTATGGAATGTCTCAAATATTAAAGATGGGACAACATCGACTACAAGCTCAACATCGGCAGAATTCACAGGACCTTTCTTTGGGATTGAAAATGACTTCATTTACAATGATGACTCAGATAATCCGCCAAAAATTGGTGAATGTCTAGACCTGCCAAACAACTATATAAGTATCTGCTTAGATAGTTTAACTGTTTCAGATGACAACTATGCAACATACACATTTGAATACGAAAGCTCAACAGACTTAAGTGATGCAATAACAGCTTTAAGTTCAGCGAGAACAGTGCAGATATCTACATCACAAGCCGAAGGGATTGTTATCAGAAGAGCTAACCTAGATCATATAAATGGCTCATCCACAGGTAACATTAAAACAAACAAGGTTTGGTTGTATTCAACCTCTGCTGATGGTGCACAAGATGGAATTGACAATGGTGCAAACGGAACAAGCATTGGTATATTCTACAAGGATACCGATGACAACAAGGTGAAACTTGCTGGGTTAGACTCCCTTGAGGAGACCAAAGCCGGTAGTGCAAGTGCACTGGAGATCAACTATGACAATACCAAAGATACAGATATAAGGATGTTTTTGGATAATTCCAGTGCTACTGACATAAACCTTACTTTAGTTCCATACCATAGCACAAATCTGCCAGATTATTTGGATAACATTACTATGGAATGGGGGCGAACTAGTGGTTTGTTGTTTAATTCCTTGGGTACAACTGCCTCATCAGAACAAGCTGCAGAACTAGCATGGACAGGAAAATGGACAGATCAAGCATTGGCGGTAGTAAACACTATTGGTACTAAAGATGAAGACCATAGAACTAGATATGGTATTATCATTAGGGATCCAAAAGCACATGGAAGCAGTGATGAAGTTGTGTTAGACATTCCAGGAGATGCAGTAGAGGCTAATGTAATCATTAAAGGAACAGCTGCAAAAACAACATCTAGCGGTGGCTCTGTTGTAGTAAATCCAATCCCAAGTAGTGCAGCAGCCCTGTCAGAGGAAGTGAGAAGCGCAAGCGCACAAAACCTGATCGTTGTTGGTGGTCCAGCAGTAAATCCATTAGCTAACAGCGTATTTGGATTGGTTAGAACAGACTTTACACCAAATGAAGCTATGGTTAAATTAGCTGACAACGGTGCAAATGTAGCATTGCTAGTTGCAGGTTATAGTGCAGTAGATACTAGAAATGCAGCAGAAGCAGTAGTAGCTGGTAAATTAGCTGGGTTGACTAAAGCAGAAGCTAAAGTAGTAAGTACAACTCAAACAGTTGGAAGCTACACAGTAGAATAAAAAGGTTAAAACCTTTTTTTCTTTTTTCTTTTATTTTGATTAAATTTTTAAATTAGGTTTCTTATCTATTTATAATGAAGTATCTCAGAGTTCTAGTAGGCTGTCCAGTATCGGACTATCATAGTTATTGTACAAAAGATTATATTTCCACAATAACGAACCTCACCTATCCTAATTATGATGTCCTTCTAGTGGATAACTCAAAGACAAATAATTTTTTTAAGTCTCTAAAAAAACAACGAAGAATTAATATAATGAGATCTAAATACAATGAAAATCCGCGTGAAAGAATTATCAATTCAAGAAACATATTAAGGCAGCATGTATTAGATAACGGCTATGACTATTTCTTTTCATTAGAGCAGGATGTAATCCCGCCAAACAATGTTCTAGAGGTCTTAACTTCACATAAAAAAGACATAATAAGCGGGATTTACTGTGGCAACATTAAAGTAGGAAATAAATTAAGAATCCTTCCATTAGTCTACAAATTTCCGCCAGAATCAAGGATAGAAGAAGCAAAGCAAATAATTAACGCCTCAAATCTAAAAGATTTAAAAGAAGAAACAGGTAATTCATATTTAGAGATGGTTAAAGCATATTATACAATTGAAGAACTAGAGAAAGAAAGATCTCCAAATATGGTGCATTCTTGCGGTCTAGGCTGTGTTCTCATAAGCAGGCCTGTACTGGAAAAAGTAAAGTTCAGATACTCAGGGAAGTATGGGGGATGGGATGATGTTTGGTTCTGCGAAGATGCCAAAAAATTGGGATTTAAAATATATGTGGATCCCAAAATAAGGTGCAAGCATTTAATTAAAAACAGGCCGTGGAACTGGGGTGACCTTTTATAGAATCTATCTTTCATAAGTAATTCTCATTTATTTATCCAGAGATTAATTACATGTAAGTAACCTTTATATATAAGTTCTAATACTTACATCCTATGCGAGGCGACAAGCGAGAGAGAATATTAAGAGTATTGCTCAATAACCGGGAAACTTTAAGCAAGAACGAGCTTTCAAAAAGAGCCGAATGCACTAGGCAATGGGTTATTCTCTTCTTGAAGAAATTAGGAAAAAAGAAGCTGGTAAAAAGGGCTACTCCAATAGACAGGAAAAAACTTCTATCTTATTGGATCGGCATATCAAAAAAGTCAAAAAAATACAGAAGCTATATGATCAAAGAGCCATTAGATCTGCTTAAAAAAACCAGTTTAGATTATGCGCTTACCACATATCAAGCAGAAAACATTGTTCAGCATCATCTTTTTCCAACGAGAATTGATTTATACATAAAAGAAAAGGATTTAGCAAGCTGGCACAGCTTGATGACGAAAAATGGTCTGTATGGTAAAGGAAATGTTAGGATAATAATTGCAGATGATCATGTAATGTATGGGAAGAGGGTTATAAATAAGCTTTCAATAGTTTCAATGCCGCAGCTTATCATTGATTTAGTTAATGAAGGTGGTCCTTGCAGAGAAGCAGCTGAAATTCTTATGAAGAGGTTTTAAATGTATAAGGAATTTGAAACAAAGACATCGTACAATTACTTGAGAGAAATCATTATGAATCTTAATGAGCCTATCTGCATACTAGGAGGATGGGCTGTTTTCTTTCATGTCAATAAGAAATTTGAAAAAGCACAAGGCAGACATTATTTAGGCAGCAGAGATATTGACTTAGGGTTTAATATTAGCGGAAACTTGAAACAATCTGCTTTATTTCAGACGATATCAACATTGACAGAAACTCAATTTCAAACCTTTAAGCTTCAGGCTAATGAAGGAGATTCATACAGAAACAGAAGAAGAGATTAAGAATGGCCAGATTGTGCCAGCCCATTTTATTTTTCCGATGTATGTTGACTTGATAGTCGATTCAATTCCAAAAGATTTCAAGAAAATATTTGGTTTTAACCCGATAGATGAGCCTTTGCTTAAGACTGTTTTCGAGAAAAAGGAGTTTATAATTAAAAAAGAATTTGAGAAAAGATTGCTTCTTCCAAAGCAAGAGCTTCTTCTGGCAATGAAAGTGACTTCTCTCCCAAACAGGGACAAAGAGCATAAAAAGATAAAAGACATTTGCGACATGTTTGCTTTGGCATGGTATGCTGAAATTGATCCAAAGGAAATTAATCTTACAAAATATATCTCTGAGAAGATTTTAAAGAAATGCTTGAAATCAATAACAAATAAAGATTTTGAAATGGCATCTGCTCTAATACAGCATGAAAAGGAAGAGCTTAAGAGAGTGATAGGTCTTATATGCGAAAGAAAATAAGGATTAACTTAATTTTATAATCTTATAATTTTATTATGAGAAACATAACTCAAAGCACCCTTAAGGATAATGTTCTCCGGCATCATAAAGTTCGTCTAATTAAAAATAAGTTCCATCCTTTTTCTTAGAAGCATAAAACCATAACATTAAGGATATAAAAAGAAGCAAAGCTAAGGCAGCGCCAATTGAGACATATAAAGAATTAGCTCTTCTAGGTTTTTCATCAGCAACCTTCCAGTTAGAAAGATCTATATCAGCGTCTGGATCCCAACCATCAAGTCTTCTAAATAGTAGATTTGCCTTATTTTTCTCACTATCAATATTCAATAAATTAATGCTTAAGTCTTTCTCCCCATCCTTGTCAAAATCCAGCCTTAATTCATATTTCTTTGTAAGGAACTGATAGTCAGGGGTATGTAATCCCCTTTCTAAAAAAAGAAATAAGTCCAATTCAACGCTTTCATCCTTAATCTCATCAATGATAAAGGTATTGTTATACCCCCCATATTCGAATAAAATCCTGTCGCTTTTCCGCAGCCATAAATCATACTTATCTTTTGCATTAAAATCCAATTCAAAAGTTCTTCCCTCATCAGCATAAGCTAAAGGTAAGAGCAGTAGATAAAATATATAAGCAAGTATCATTAGTTTTACATTCATGATAAGATATCACAAAATCTCATTTATAAAGTTTATCAGAATTAAAAATATATAATAAAAAAGAAAAAGGAAATTACTTCCTCTTATTTACATAGTATCCAATTGCTACTATAGCTACAATCACTATCAAAGTCCACCAGAGCCATGCCAGGCTTCTTCCAGCAA
>CAYJRS010000048.1:0-4901 GCA_964372845.1 Candidatus Woesearchaeota archaeon
ATGAATACGGGACCTTTTTGCCAATTACCAATCGTTCTTTCGATGATTATAAACCTCCTCTTTACATGTATCTTAATGTCCCAACAGTTGCAATTTTTGGATTAACGCCCTTTGCAGCCAGACTGCCTTCTGCAATTTTTGGATTTCTCACTGTTCCCTTAATCTATTTATTAGCAAAAAAACTTTTCGAAGAATCAAAACTTCAATTTTCACTTTTTGATTCATTAAAAATACGCTCTCGTATTTTCAATTTTCAATTTTCAATTGCGCACGTTAGTGCATTATTGTTGGCTGTTTCTCCTTGGCATCTCCAATTTTCAAGAGTTGGCTTTGAAGCAACTGTCGGTCTTTTTTTTGCGGTTGCTGCCATAACCTCATTTTTATATGGCTTAAAAAGTAAGAGATGGTTGACCGTTAGCGGTATATTTTTGGGGATATCTGCTTACAGTTATCACGCCGAAAGAATTTTTGTACCGCTTCTTTTTGTCGCCACATTTTTCATCTTCAGACGCGAGATTTTCTTGGCTTCGAAAAAGTATTTGGTACTATTTGTGACGATTACAATTCTTATTGGTTTACCCTTAGTCGTATTGATTCCACCGAGAGTAATTCTTCAAAGATTCGAAGTAACTACCGGTCGGCCAAGGCTCGAGGATATTGAAAAATCAATTAAATTTATCCTTCAGGATCAAGAAAGAGGATCCAAAATAGGCAACTACATTCATAATAGAAGATTAGTGATCGGTCAGACGTGGTTCGGAAATTATCTTTCCCATTTCGACTTCAACTTTTTATTTACTAAAGGCGATGATAATTTCAGGCATCATATAGATGGTATGGGAATGTTATACCTCTTTCAATTTCCCTTGGTTGTGTATGGTATTTATCTTCTTGTTAAAAATCGCAATAAATCTTCAGCTTTTTTGCTCGCTTGGCTTGTGATTGCTCCGATTCCGGCAACGCCTGCTGTTCCTAATCCCCACGCTAATCGGTCTTTACCAATGGACACTATTCTTCAGATCATCAGTGCTTATGCTCTGCTGACGTTATTTAGCCTGTCTGCCGGCAGGCAGGGCCGAAAATTTCTTTTTAGAAAGGCAGTAATCTGGGGATTTTCACTTTGGATGATTTTTTCCGTCTTGATCTATTTACACAATTATTGGAGTCATTACCCGTTTGATAAGGCTTCCTTTTGGCAATATGGTTATCGAGAGGCAGTGGTTGAGTCAGAAAAAGTCAAAAATCAATTCGAGAAAATAAATATTGATCATTCGATCGAGCAAGCTTATATTTTTTGGCTCTTCAACACCCAATATAACCCCGGCAGCTACCAACAACAAGGCAGCCGATACCATTTCGACAAGTACTATTTTGATGCAAAACCCCCTTCAAGCAAAAATGAATTATTTATATCTGATATAGGCAATTTTCCGGGAGGGTTTGAAGTTATTAAAACGATTTATTATCCTGATGGAACTGAAGCTGTTAAAATCGGTCATCCAAAATGAATAAGCATTATCCCCCTCTAATAATACTTTCAATAGCCTTATTATTTAGGTTAATTCTGTTGGATAGAATTCCAATTGGGATTACCAACGATGAACTAGAATTTGTCATTAACGCCAAATCCTTTTTCTTGACTGGGCAAACATTCAGCTCTCCCCGAGCGGAACTAACTCATGTTATTATTTCACCCATAATCGGACCACTCAGTTTTTCTTTTTTAGCTGCAAGACTTCCGTACGTTACCGTTAGCGTCTTAACTGTTATTCTGCTCTTTTTGATCACTAAAAAGCTTATAGGTGAAAGAGAAGCCTTTTTTGTGGGGTTGGCGGGCGCATTAAACCCGTGGAGTATATTTTTCGCAAGGACATCATACGAGGCCCCAGTCTCAATCTTTTTCTATGTTCTTACACTTTATGTCCTTGTTATAGCGAAAAAATGGAAAATTATTTTAGCAATTATCCCTCTGACTTTAGCATTTTTTACTTATGCTGGAACGAAACTTATTTTTCTTCCTTTCATTACAGTAAGTGTTTTTTATGCTTGGAAGTTAATAAATAAGTCGATGTATCTAAAGCAATATCTAATGTTACTCCTTCTCTGTACTATTTTATTTTCTGTTTTCACTCTAAATTTTATAGTGAGTGGGAACCAACGTATAAGGGAAGTAGGCCCCAATATTTCTAAAGTTTCAGAACAAGTCGATACAGAAAGAAGGCTCACAATTAATTCGCCTCTAAGTACTTTATTTTCTAATAAAGCAATTATTCTAATGAAAAATTACATCAGTAAGTATTTAGATGCTTTTTCTCCAAATCTCCTGTTTCTTCACGGAGATAGAGAAGGAGGACAAAAATTCAGCCTATGGTTTCACGGGCACTTTTACTACTTAGATATTTTGTTAATAGTATTTGGTTTTAGTTTTTTAGTGCTAAAAAATGTGCCCCTTCTTGCTCTGCTTTCTAGCTTGATTTTCATCGCTCCAATCCCCTCAACATTAAGAGAGGGACTACCCGTTTATTCCTTACAATCTGCGCTTATTTTTCCAGTCACTACTATTTTTGCAGGTTTAGGAATCTTTTATGCTCTTTTCCTAAAAAAGTCCAAAATTTATTTTCGTTCAGTTTCTGTTTTAGTTTTAATTATCTATTCTTTCCAAATATTAAATTTTATTAATGTTTATTTCTTTAGACACCCTATTTACAATTCTGAAGGTTTTAATTTTTCATCACGGAACCTTTCAAAGTACATCGCTATTAATACAGCCAACAATAAGAAGATAACAATTATATCCCCCGAAGCAGATTCTCTCTTCAAGGATTATCTCTTTTATACAAATTCTTTAAATAGACAAAATGCATCAAAAATCCTAGATTCTTATAAGCAGAAAAGATTGGAGTATGGTCATGTTAGATTTACTAATTGCCCAGAAAATATTGATATTTTTAAGGATAATGTTCTTATAGTTTCAGTCGATTCGAACTGCCAGATCATTGCTCAGCCGCATCTTACAATTCCAAAGTTAGACGACGGAGGGGCAATATACAAAGTTTACAATGATGATGTATGCAATAAATATCTTTTGAATTCTTATCCAAGCAATTTTTCACTTTCAGATTTCAAACTGGAAAAGTTTTCTGAGAAAAGATTTTGTGAGAAATTTATCACCAAGTGATTTCTGTCAACAATGAGGGTAACATTTGGATAGGATCTTCTCTCTTATGAACTTGAAGAAGTCTCCCTTACCTGGTGGCTTTTCCTTCCACCACTCCACTGTGGATTTATAGACTACGGGAGTACTTACATTCACCCAAAGAACTTTTTCTGTCTGAAGATCTTTTTCTACGAGTTTCACCCAGTTAAGCGACTCTACTGATTCACAGACGCCTATTTTTACCCCGTTTAAAGAATTCCTACCCTCGTAGTAGGTCACAAGACCTAGAGGGTGCCCTACTGAAGCAGGATTAGAAGCACAACCGTAAATGTCGAATGCGCTATTAGGATATGCTCTGTAGATTTCCGTTTTGAGTTTCTTAATTTCTGAAAGCGTAACACCTCTACTTTTTAAATCTTTTGTTGCTGCATTTAATGTTGAAAAGGATATACCTAGGATTAGAAAAATTCCTAAAACCTTTTGGATTTTAAAGAGTTGAGTAGAAACCCAAGCACTTAAGATTAAAACATATGGATGAGCAAAAAGAGAGTAATATTGGTATCTTTCACCTCTATAATATCTGAATAAGATTAGTTCAAGAACAAAAGTAATAGCTAAGACATAAAATAATTTATTTTGCTTTAAGCTCTTTAGTCTAAGAACGGTGATTAAAGATAGCAAACTTATTATTATTACTGATAAATATTTTGTACCACCAATTATGAAACTCCACGTATCTGGCCAATAAATGGCAATAAAAGTTAACCATCTATTAGGGACCCAAATACTAAATTGATCGACCGAGAGATAAACAAAGAGGCTCGTGAAATTATACCAATTATGATGCCAATCAAAATAAATTAAGGGAAGAAAAGGTATTAAAAAACCAATTGTTAAAAAAAGGAGAGCTTTTAGGAGTTGACTTATTGGACTGCGAAAGCCGACAAGACCAACAAGTAGAATTGGAACGGTTAAAAAAGCTTGAAAATGGATAGATATACTCAGCCCTACAAAAAATGCTAATAGAAAAATGTATTTAATTTTTTGAAACTCATAAATTCTAAGTAAGAGAATGAGCGAAATTAAAACGAGAAAGGGGACAATTGCGGGATTCCAGGTACTAAAAGAATAATTTATTTGAGCAGGAGAAATAGCTGCAAATAATGCAGCCAAAGCTCCAACCCATTTGCCTCCAATCTCTTTCCCGAGCCAAAAAATTAGCCCTATAAATACCAGATATAAAACTGACATTATGTACCAATGTGTTAAAAATCCTAGAGGAAGAAAACTCACTAATTCTAGGAACCAGTAATACCAAGGTCCGTAGAAAAAAGGTCCTGCTGATGAGAATTGTCCTATTTGCGGAATTTTCAGGTGGTCGGCTGCATATCTTGCTACTTGAATGTCGCGTGAATTATCAGCCTGAATAAAAACCCGATCTGTATAATTGTAAGTACGAAAAAAAATTGCAAGGACAATAATTATTACGATTGCCAAAGAGAAAATTGGATCGTTTTTAATGATCGATAGAGGCCTATTTTTATATAAGGTTATTTTTCTAAAGAACTTTTTCAAGGTCACCCAGTTTTTGATACAAAATCGTGTTGATGATACTATAATTACTCTACTGTGAGAAAGACTGTAATTTCAGCAGCTCTTGCGACATACAACGAAGAAAAAAATATTGTGGATTGTCTTGAATCACTCAAGAATCTTGCCAGTGAAGTAGTCATCGCAGATGGAT
>CAYJRS010000049.1:0-4820 GCA_964372845.1 Candidatus Woesearchaeota archaeon
ACCGACAAATCTGTTTTGAATTTTCAGGCAAATGCTGGCGATAAAAAGAGTTTTGGGATCAGCAAAGACGTTGGCATTAGTGGATTAGAATTAGAATTTAAGAATGCTGTTACGAATGCGGAAGTGACTGTTGAGAAGCAGGATGGACAGCCAAGCGGAGTAAGTGCCGTTGACAATGTGTATAAATACATTAAAGTAAATGTTAATTTCGTTGACACAGATTTGAAGGAAGCAAGAATTAAGTTCAACGTTCCTAAAAGCTGGATACTAACAAATGCGCTTAATAATCCTACTGCTGTGTTTATGTCAAGATACACCGACGGTAAATGGAGTAAGCTTGAAACACTAACTGCTGGTGTCGACGGTGATAATCAGAAATATGAAGCTATAACTCCAGGGTTCAGCTACTTTGCTGTAAGCGCTGACAAGAATGTTGCTGCTGCTAGAGAGGTTCCTGAAGCTGAAACTGCTGGAAATGAAACTGAAACTAAAACTGAAAATCTTATCGAGGAGAAAAAGGCAGAAGGGAAAGGGAGCGTATTTTCTAAATTATTTACTGGCAGCGTTGTCAAAGTAAAGGATTTGATAAATGCAAAAGGAAGATTGTACATTATTATCGGCATCGTAGTCGCTATTTTAATTGTTGGAATCCCTGTTTACAAATTCAGATCAAAAATTGCATTTAAAAAAATTAATTTTGGAAAGTTTAGCAAATTTGGGAAAATTAAAAACAAGATAATTGCGGAAGAAAAGACAATTAAAGGAAAATTGAAGAAACGCCGCAAAGACAAGGTTGCGAGAGAGAAAGAAAAGATAGAGGAAGAGAAGAGGAAATTAGAAGAAGAAAAGAAGGAAGTTGAAAAATTCAGAAAAGAAGAGGGGAAAATTAAAGAAAGGGAAGAGAAAGAAAGAAGGAAAAAAGAAAAAGAGCAGGAGAAGCAGAAGTGGATAGAAGAGAAGGAAAAAGAGAGAGAAGAAGGGAGAAGGCTGGAAGAAGGAAAAGAAAGGCTAAAAGAAGAGGAGAGAAGAATTAAGAAAGAAAAAAGTGAGGTGAAGAAAATAGAAAGAGCAAATGAAGAGAAAGAGGTTGAGGAAGGATTTAGGATAAAGCATGATGAGGAAAGCAAGTGGAAGGATTTTGATATTGACGATGATGATTAAAATTTTAGAATTTTATTTTGAAGAGTATGGACACCTACGGTTTCCATCTGCCTTCCCTTAAATACTGGAAATATCTTATCGTAAGCTTTAAATAAAACATGGGTTTAACCTATGTAAATATTTATACAAAAAAGAGGTGTTGAATTATGTCCTTAAAAGAATCTAAATTTTCTAAGACAAAAAATAAGGGATATTTAAAAAAAGAAGCAAAGGAATTAGTGGAGGATGCTAAAAGATTGTTTTTTCTTTCTCGTCCAGATCAAATGCTTTTTGCAAAAATAAAAGCTCCATTTATAAAATCCATAATTAATTTTAAATAACAAAACCCTTAAAAACTTAAATTCTTGGTTATTTTTTGGTTATTAAGATGAGGATCTATGAACTCTTATTTGGTGCACTTTCTATAGTTAGTTTCATACTTGCATTCAATCTGGAGGATAGGCTTTATAAAATATCAGCGATTTTTGCTGGGTTCTTGATTCTTATTGTTACTTATCTTGGTTCTAATATGAAAAATATTCGAGAGATGTCAGAATCTTCTTTTAATGAGATAAAAAAATTAAATGAAAAAGTCAATATCTATGAAAAAATAGCAGATCATGATACGAGACTTAGAAATCTAGAAAGAGGAGGTATAAATGGATGAATAAACGAGGAAAGGAATCTTTTGAAGATGTAATTATTGCTGTTATTAAGATTGGTCTCATACTATTTGTTGGGTATTTAATACTTAAGGCTATTCAAGGCGCATGAATCTAATCTGTTTCTTTTGGACACGATTTTCTTTCTGAAAGAAAAGTGTGATGGGAAGGTGAATGGAAACCGCAGGTGTCCATGCTCTTCAATTCAGTTTTCAATTCTGTAACCATAATGTTTATAAATGCCTATTTCTTTTGGTTTTTGGGAGAGAGAAAGAAAGATGAGGTTTCTCGGTTTAAATGAAAAAACTTGTTTCGAGTTTGAGAGAAAAGAAAAGGTATATTGCTTTTGAAGTTGATAGTGAATCAGGGTTTAGCAAGGAGGAGATAGTAAACGCTGTTGATGCTTCTTGCAGAGACTTTTTGGGAGAATACGGCTATGGAAAAGGCGGCGTTATGATCGTTAATGATTCTGTCAACGGCAAAAAGGGGGTTGTTAGGGTTAATAGCAAATATGTTGACTTGGTAAAGGTAAGCTTGATGATGATGAAATCTATAAATAATAATAAAGTTGTGTTTAAAAATGTGAAGACAAGCGGCGCTTTGAAAAACGTAAAAAACTTGAATTTTAAAATAGGAAAAAAAGGAGGGTAAGATGGAGCAGGCTACTGTTAATCATCAGATGATGGGTTATGACAGGACTTCTACTATGTTTAGTCCTGATGGAAGATTGTTGCAGGTTGAATATGCGAAGAAAACTATAAGACAAGGAAGTACTGCAGTCGGAATGGTTTGCAAAGAGGGAGTTTTGCTTGTAACTGATAAAAGGGTTGCTAATAAACTCGTTGTAGGGGAAAGTGTTGAAAAATTATTCCAAGTTGATGAGCACATTGGAGCTACGATTTCTGGGTTCGTGAGTGATGGAAGGATATTAATTGAAAGGGCAAGGATAAGAGCACAGCAGCATAGAGTGACTTATGATGAGCCTATCGACGTTCTTGAGCTTGTTAGAGGGATTTGCGACATGAAGCAGTGGTTTACTCAAGTAGGAGGCGCCAGACCATTTGGCGTCAGCATCTTGTTTGGCGGCGTTGATGAAGATGGAGGGGGGGAATTATTTGCTACTGAGCCTAGCGGCATTTTTTTCCAGTATAAAGCTGTTGCTGTTGGCGAAGGCGAAGTTGAAGTGAATAATATGCTGAGCAAAGAATATAAGGATGGGATAAGTCTGCAGGAGGGGATTAAACTGGCTCTTCGGTCTTTGAAAAAAGCGCTTACAAAAGATTTCGACGTTGAAAGATTGAGCGCTGCTTATGTTGATGTTGAAGAAAAAAAGTACAGGAAAGTCGAGCTAGGGATGTTAAGGAAATTATCAAAATGACTGATCTAGATAAGGCAGTGATTGCTAGAATAAAGAAAGGCGTCGAGGAATTTGAAATCTTTGTTGACTGCGATAAGGCGGTTGAATTTAGAAATGGGAAGGGTGATATTAAAGATGTTTTAGTCGCTGAATATATTTACAAGGATGCTAAAAAAGGGCTGCATGCAAGCGAGCACGAGATGGAGAAGTTCTTTGATACTAGAGATGTCTTTAAAATAGCTGAGAAAATTGTTAAATATGGGAATATACAGTTAACAAAAGAATACAGGAATAAACTTAGAGAGGAGAAGAGAAAAAAAATTGTTGAGCTTATAAGATTAAATGCAGTTGACAGCAAAACTGGATTGCCGCATCCTATTGTGAGAATTGAGAATGCGATGGATGAAGCCAGGGTAAATATTGATGAATTTAAAAGCGCTGAGGATCAGTTGAATGACGTTGTAGAAAAATTGAGAAGCGTATTACCATTGAAGTTTGAGGTCAAGAAATTTCAAGTGAGAATTCCAGGTAATTTTGCTGGAAAATGCTATGGTGTTGTTAAGAGATACGGGAAATTAATTAGCGAGGACTGGGGAGGGGATGGAAGCTTGGTAGTCGTTATTGAAATTCCTCCTGGGATGTCTGAGGAGTTTTTTGGGCAGTTGAACAGTATAACTCATGGTGAGATCGATAGTAAAGAGGTAAGATAGAGGGATAGAGAGGGGGATGTAAGATAAATGGGATTGCTGATCAAAGATAAGGACTTTGTTATTCCTGGCGACGTTATTGCTGAAGGGATTGATTATCTTCCTGCTGCCGGAGTTTTCCGAGAAGGAAATAATATAATTGCTGAGCAAATAGGGATTGTGAACGTTGATAACAGGCTGATAAAACTCATACCATTAACAGGAACTTATAAACCAAAAATAGGCGACGTTGTTATCGGGCAGATTGTGAACATAAGCTTTAATGGATGGAGCGTTGATATTGGCTTTAGCAATCTTGCCTTGCTGAGTGTTAGAGATGCTACAAGCGAATTCATTGAAAGAAAAAGCGATTTGTCGAGGTATTTTGACTTTGATGACTTCATTGTTGCTAAAATTTCCAACGTTGGGAAGGGGAATTTGATTGACTTGACAATGAAGGGACATGGATTGATAAAATTGAGCCATGGAAGATTAATAGATGTCAGTCCCAGCAAAGTTCCGAGGATAATCGGGAAGCAGGGAAGTATGATAAACCTTCTTAAGGAACTAAGTAACTGCAGGGTATCTGTCGGGCAAAATGGAAAAGTTTGGATCGAAGGGGACAATAGCGAGATGGTAATTGAGGCTATAAGGTTAATTGAGAAAGAAAGCTATCTTTCTGGCCTTACAGAAAAAATTGAGAAATTACTTGGAGGAAAGAGAGTTGGAGGAGAAAAGTGATGTACAGCAAAAGAATCGACGGAAGAAACTTTGATGAGCTTAGAAAGATAGAGACTAAAGTTGGGGTTGTTAAAAGCGCTGATGGAAGTGCTCTGTTTAAAATAGGGGACACTATAGCTATTGCTGCTGTTCGCGGCCCAAGAGATTTGTATCCTAAATTTATGCAGAATCCTAAAAGAGGAATATTGAGATGTAATTATAATATGATGAGTTTTAGCGTCGATGAAAGAATAA
>CAYJRS010000050.1:0-4453 GCA_964372845.1 Candidatus Woesearchaeota archaeon
TTCGTCAGGTCCTGTTCCCCTATAATTTATGTATGTATACGCACAATTTAAACCTTTCGGTTGGACTTGGTTTGGATAAAGAAATAAAGAAGAATTTGGAAGGGATTGGGTGGAAGGTAGAATAAAATGGAAGATGTTGCTTTGTTACTTACTGAATTTGTTGACTTCGTTAAGAGTAAAGTAGATGAATCGCTGAAGAAAGGGGAAATAAAAAAGGTCGAGATTAATCAGGATTATTTTAAATGGAAGATTGATAGGTTTGAATATTCAATGGATTCAGGTCTTGCTTCTGGGGCAACTGGACAATACATTACAAAGACACAAACTATTTACACACATAACCTTGACACTTCTTTAAGCAATGCTTCTGAATTTAAATCACTTGTAGATAGATTAAAAGAGATATATCATACGCAGGATGTTCAGTTTAAGCTTCAATCGTTTTTGAGATTTATTATCCAGGATTATCTTGACGATAAGCAAGTTAAACAAGATCTTATTGATTTATTCATAAATGAGCTTAATGATGAACCAACAAGAGTTAAGGCTTTTGTAAGATTGCAAGGCGTGACTGTAGAAGATCATCCAATTAAATTACTTAGTTCTTGCACACTTAGAAGAATAACTCCTGCAGATGTTGAAGAAGAAATCCCCGTGCATATTCCGTTTTTTAATGTGAATAATCCAATACATAATCATGTAACTGCGATTCTTGAAATAGAAAAAGATGTTTTGTATCCTGTAGATATACAGAAAGAAGTCGAGAAAGCTATCTTGACTCTAAGGCTTTTTAGGGTTGGCGGAGCGACAAGTGTATCTTATTCTTTATCTGGAAAAACAATTACACGATTCATTGGCGGAACGCTTAGTTCTGGACAAAAATTGATTATTCCTAGAGAAAAATTAAAAGTTTACGCAAAAGATACTGAAAAGATAAAGCAATTCTGGAAAGAATTCAATTCATTAAATCATAGTAGTTTAATTGGAATGAATCAAACCACTAATTTAGAGAATATTCAATTTGCATATCAAAGATATTGCGATTCATTATTTTCAGCAGGTGTATTTGAACAACAAGTCGCTAGTGCAATTATAGGACTAGAATCTTTATATCTTAATGATTCAGAAGAATTAAGCAGATTTCTAAGACTAAGAATCAGTAAATTCTTAGGACTTGCAGGATTAAATCCACACCATATTCAAGATGTACTTAAAGACGCATATGATGTAAGAAGTTATTTTGTACATGGTAATAAAATAGATTACAAGAAACGAAGAAAAATTCAGAATAAATACAAAACAGAAAAAGATTTTTTAAAAGAAGTTTTAGAATATCTTAGATTATCAATAGTAATCTTACTAACTATGCACAGACCAAAAGATGAATTGATAGATCTAATTGATGATTCGTTCATAGATAGAACAAAAGATGAAACCCTAGGAAATCAGCTAAAAGAAATTATGAAAAGGTTTGCAATGGATGCAGATGTAAAATGAAACAACAAACTAAATTCAAACAAACTGAAATAGGAGAATGTTTAAATGACTGCTGAATGGTGGGCATTGGGAATAGCGATTTTAGCATTAATAGCTACGCTCACAAGAGACTTTTTTATTCCACTAATTTTTAAACCTCGCCTTAAAATAGAAGGAATTGATGATGGAGAATGTGTAGAAAATGCTTGCGATAATATGAATCATCCATCAAGATGGGTTAGGTTAAGGCTTTCTAATAAAAACAGCTTTTTTTCAAAACCCGCAAAAAATTGTTATGTTAAATTGTTAAGCATTAAAAATAAAAATGGTGAGAAGATAATGCCGTTTAGTCCAGTTCCTCTAATGTGGGTTACTTATGATAATTTTAATAATAATTTAGCTATTGGGGAATATCACTTGATAGACTTAGTAAATGAATATGAAAAGTTACGTATTCTTCGATTTAAATTGTCCATTCCGTTAGAATTAATTAAACAAGCTGAAAAAAAGCTTGGTCATGGAGAGTATATCTTTGAAGTGGGAGTTTATGGAGATAATTTTAGATCAATTTTTAAGAACTTCAGAATCAAATTAACGGATAAATTTGGAGAGTTGAATTTTGTAAAATGAAAACCCATAAATTCAAACAAACTGAAATAGGAATGATTCCGGATGATTGGGAAGTAAAAAGAATTGGAGATTTGTTTAATGTAAAAAATGGAAAAACCAATTCGCAGGATGCAGTTGAAAATGGGCAATATCCGCTTTTTGATAGATCTATGAAAGTTAAGAAAAGCAATAAATTTTTGTTTGATTCAGAAGCGATTATCGTACCAGGAGAAGGAAAAGAATTTATTCCAAGATATTTTAATGGAAAATTTGATTTGCACCAAAGAGCGTATGCAATTACTCCAAAAGATACAGCGCATCATTTAAAATTTTTCTTTTATGCTGTTCTTGAATTCAAAGATTATTTATCGAGAATGGCAGTAGGTTCTACGGTTCGTTCATTGAGATTGAATCACTTAACAAGTTTCCCCGTGCCATTTCCGAACATAGAAGATCAAGAAGCAATATCCAAAATCCTCTCAGACTTAGATTCAAAAATCGAACTCAACCAGCAAATGAACAAAACTTTAGAGGCAATCGGGCAGGCAATTTTCAAAAGATGGTTTGTGGATTTTGAATTTCCAAACGAGAAAGGCAAGCCATACAAAAGCTCAGGCGGAGAGATGGTTGATAGTGAATTAGGAGAGATACCGAGGGGGTGGAAGGTTGGGAAGTTGGGAGATTTTGTTTATGTTGAAAGAGGACTTTCATACAAAGGAAGTGGACTTTGTGAAAATGGAATCCCGATGATTAACCTAGGTAACATTGCCCCAAATAATCATTTTAAATATGACGGACTAAAATATTATTCTGGAGAATATAAAGAAAGAAATTTAGTTAAACCTGGAGATTTAATAATTGCCAATACAGATATAACTCAAAATAGAACTGTTTTAGGAAGTTGCTTAATTGTACCTTCAGATTTAGATTCGGACAAGATTATTTTTACTCACCACATTTATGCGGTAAGACATAAAAACTTAAAATTATCCAATCATTTCTTGTCTTTTCTTTTACAAACTCCTGAATATAGAGAAAGAGCATCAGGTTTTGCTACTGGAACGACTGTTCTTGCTCTACCAGAAGATGCGATTTTAAATTTTAATTTTGTGCTACCAAGTGATGATTTAATGAAAAAATATACTATTTTAATATCGCATCTAAAAAATAAAACTGCAGTAAATATTAAAGAAGCTAAAAACTTATCCCAAATCCGAGACTCTCTCTTGCCTAAACTAATGAATGGAGGGATTAGGGTAAAATGGAAATAATTACAAAAATAAATCGCGAGAGAGGTTGGCTTTACTTTATTGACAAAGAAGGAGATATAGCAAGATGTCCGATGGCTAAAGGTAAACAGACTGTTAGGCACTTAAGTGAAAAAGTTATGAAAATAGGAATAAAAAGAAAAAAGGGCTTTTTGTATTATCTTGATAGCGAAGGTAATGTATGTAAAAAACAGAAAGGTAAAGATGAGGAAGTAGAAGAAGACAGAAATATTATAGAAAACAAGGGAAAGATAAAGGATAGTTATTGTGAAAGATGCGGAAGAGAAATAAACCATCCTGGGCGGTGTCTCCCTTGTAATTATCTCTATAAGAATAAGGCTTATTTTCCAGGATTGAGAGAAAATAGTGAATACGACTTAAAACATAATTTTGATATTAAACTTGTAAAGTCTTTGTTAAATGAAAAAGAGTTTAAACCAATCTCGGAATTACTTGATAAAGGTGTCGAGGGAGAGAGTTTAGTTGATATTGGTAATTACGAAAGAGATAATTGTGGAGTATGTGGAAATGAGTTTAACTCTAAAAATGGAAAATACAAAATTTGTTATGATTGTTATAAATTTTACAAAAAATATGGCGGCATCAGAAGTTATCAAACATTTCTGATTGCTTTTGGACTGGAAGATAACCAAGAGTCAAAAGAGAACTATATCAAATTCGTTGATGATTTCAATAAATTTATTGACTTTTATTTTGAAGATGAAGAATAAAACAAAAATTCAAACCCTCTCAAAAATCCGAGACACTCTTTTGTCTAAAATAATAAGTGGAGAAATAAGGGTTTAACTGCTAATTTTATTCTTTTTCTGCCATTCTTTTTTTGTCCCCATAAATGCTCCAGCGATATAAACATTCTTACTATGCATAATTTTATGTTTTTTAATTATCTTGTTTACAACTCTATTATTTTCCTTATTATCTCCCAATATTGAGTAAATTTCATTAGAAAGGTAGTCTATTGTTATTTCTTTAACCTTTCTTTTTTTGAAATCTTTCAGGATAGCATCAAACGTATCCATAATGATTTGAAGAAGGGGAAGATTTTTATTATCTCCTTTAAAAAATCTTCCATTCACACC
>CAYJRS010000051.1:0-4425 GCA_964372845.1 Candidatus Woesearchaeota archaeon
TTATTTAACAGGCTTCAAATCATTCCAGACAGTGTCAAACATCTGCTGCAATGCAGTTCCAAAGTAAGGGGTCCTAACCCACACACCCACATCGTAGCTTGGATGCACATTCTCATCATCCATAACCATAAACATGACATCTTTCCCGTCAATAATAGCAAATCTTGCATTCATATTGTCAAGCATTCTCACTTCAGCAAGTTTCCCGATTTCTTTTGCAATTTTGACAGCATCCTTGTCCATGTTCGCAGCAATCCTGATGTTTACATTCTTCCTTCTCAGTCTTTCCAATTCAGGTTTCAAGACCTCTATTTTTCTTACAAGCCCTTTTCCAGTTGTAACCAAGACTACAGATTTCTCTGCTTGTTTAATCATGGTCTCAAGGTGAGTATACAAATTCGACCTTCCCCGCAATGCACCGCTTAAATCAGTAGGCTCAACAAATTGAATCCCCTGTTTATGCAGTAAATCCAGCTCATCCAAGACATCGCTCTTTTTTAAATTGCTTAAAGTTTTAACTTTTTCCTCAGCACTCCTCAGCATATATTTCTTAACTCTCTCAACAACTTCATTAGGATCAACAGCCAAGTATTTTATCGGCTTGCCCAATTTCATAGTAACAAATCCCTTTTTCTCCAGGCTTTCAAGAACATCATATGCCCTGCTTCTCGGCACATTCCCGATATCAGATAATTCACCCGCTGTGCTCACACCCCTAGAAAGCAAAGCAGTCCAAATCTTAACCTCATATAAATTTAAACCAAATAATTGTCTCAACCTGCTCAAAAACTCATCCTTAACAATCATCATCAAGCCTCCTTTTTAATTGTAACCATCATTAATTAACTACATCTGTTCACTACAACACAAAGTAAAAATCTAAGAAGTATATAAAGTTATTGCTTGCCTTTTTGATTTTTATAAATTTTCTTTACAAGATCTAAAGTAGAAATCTCAGAAACTGGTTTATCAACTCTTAATTGTAAAACTTTTGGAAATCTTAATGCAAACCCAGACTCATAAGTCGGACTTTTTTGTATTTCTTCATACCCCACCTCAATAATTATCTTAGGTTTCACTTCAACTTCTTTGCCTTCTTGTTTTTCAATTAATGGTTTCAGCAGCGTTGTCATTTCTTTATAAGTAAGTCCTTCTGCTTTCTCCTTAACCCCAGTGCTAACTTTTCCAACATCAAAGAGTTTATTTCCTGATCTGCATGCAACAGTAAAGCTTGTTAGCCATCCAGCCCTTTTCCCTTCTCCGTATTCAGCTTTCACAATCACCAAATCAAGTGGCTCTAAAATGTTTTTCAATTTCATCCATCCATTAACGTATCTCCCAGGTTTGTATTTGCTTTCTAAATTCTTGGCCATCACCCCTTCAAATCCCTCTTTCAAAATTTTCTTGAAATATTCTTCAGCCTTCTTTTTATCATCAGTAATAAGTTTTTTAGTCAGCACAACTTCCTTTTTCTTCTCTTTCACAATTTTTTCCAGTATTTTTCTTCTCTCGATCAACTCAGTTTCCATTAAATTCTTCCCATTGTAATAAATAACATCAAACAAATCCAGCTCAACAGGAAATTTTTCAGCCATCTCTTTTATATTGTATTTTCTTTTTATTCTTTGCGAAACAAATTGAAAAGGTAAGTATCTTCCAGTTTTTTTATCATAGCCTACAGCCTCTCCGTCAAGGATGTAATTATCGCCTTTAACATGTTTTTTTAAAAAGCCGACAACGTCGGGAAACTGCTCTGTAACATCCTCCATCCTTCTAGTAAAAAGTTTTATTCTGCTTCCATCAAAATGGCATTGAAGTCGAAACCCATCAATTTTGTTTTCAAATTGTACTTTCTCGCCAAGGGCTTTAAAGCATTCATCGACGTCATCAGCAAGCAAAGCCAGCATGCATTTGACAGGTTTTCCAACTTTCAAGCCAACATTGCTCAGTTTTCCAGCATGAGCTAATTCAGCAATCTCTCCATAATCCCCGCTCAAGTCAGCAGCTTTCTCAACATCATCGACATTTAGCCCAAAAGCCTTAGCTATACTATCTCTTACAATTCCAGAGCTAACGCCGATTCTTAAGTTCTCAAGCACAGTTTTCACTATGTATTTGGCTTCTTTTCCGTCTGCATTTCCAAGCAGCTCAGTAATAAATCTTATCTTCCTATCAACTGTCCCCTTGCCCTCAAGCCCTGCAAGTTTCCTAATATTATCCATAACGCTATCACTTTCCAATTTTCTCGTCGATAAAGTGCTCTGTTTTTTCCTGTGAAACACTTCCTCAGCAACGAGTCCAAGATCGCCTTTCTTTCTAAACAGATCTTCAATGCTTTCAAAACTCTCCCCGCTTCCGCTGCTCAAAGCCTTTATCATCAGCCTGTTGCTAAATCCTATTTTCCTTTTATCCCACTCAGGAAAAATCCTCCCCTCTATCAGATACACAATCTCCTTCAGCTCATCTTTCTTAACTTTTTTCAAGAACTCAGAAATTATATCAACCTTCTCAAGTCTTTTACTTGTCCCTTCAAGTCTCTCATAAACCTCAACCAGCTGCTTATATTTCATAAAAACATTTAAATATCTCGCTGCTTTAAAGCTTTTTGTATGGACCTAGATATTTGCATTAAGAAAACATGCCAGGTAAAAACATATCTCGATAAGGATGTTAAGCACAAAGACATTGCAAAAATCCTGGATGCAGCTCATTATGCTCCTTCTTCAGGCAACACACAGAATTGGCGCTTCATAATCGTTAAAAGTCAAGAAATAAAAGAAAAAATTGCTCGAGCATGCCTAGATCAATTATGGATGCAAGAAGCCTCGGTTGTTATCGTCGTGTGCTCAGACAATTCAAATCTAAAATCTCTTTATCAAAAAAAATGGAAAAAATATTCAAGAGAAAATTGTGCAGCAGCAGTTCAAAACATGATCTTGCAGGCAACAAGCCTAGGATTGTCTTCATGCTGGATACGCAGCTTTAATGAATTAAGATTAAAAAACATATTAAAAATTCCAGACAACGTTTCAGTGGAATCAGTTGTAACAGTTGGATACTCAAACGAAAGACCAAAAGAAACAAGGCACAAATTAGAAGAGTTAACTTTCTTTGAGTCATACGGCAGCAGAAGAAGAGATACTTCTTTATTTCCATTGGCAAAACATTTGGCAAAATTTAGGAAATGAAATTGCCGATAGTTTCAGGGATGGAAGTTATTAAAGCTTTAACCAGACAAGGGCTTTAACCAGACAAGGTTTTGTTCAAAAAGGCAGAGAAGGAAAAGTCATGTGACTTTAGAAAAGAGAACCGAGAATGGAGTGTTTAGAACAACGATTCCCTTACATAAAGAACTTGGTAAAGGGTTATTGCTTGATATCATCCGACAGAGCGGTTATACACGAGAAGAATTTCTTAAGATATTATAGAAAAACCTTGGTAAGCATTGGCGGAAGCATTTCCTTTTTTGGAATATCTTGCAAAGCATCAGGGTAGGTGTTAATATATAAATGAACCGCCTCTTTAATATTTTTTTCTGCCTCTTCATAGCTTTTACCTTGACTGCTAACATCCAAGTTTAAGCATCTGGCTATGAAAATTGGCTTGCCATTTAATTCTTCTTCGTTAATTATAATATCAAAGCCTTTCATCTTAATGTTTTTAGGTAAATAACCTATATAAATATATCGAGCTAACTTTGTATTGTAACTTTAGCAACATAGTGTGAATAAAGTGTATCTCTATTTCCATTAGAAAAACATTTAGCGAAGTTTGGGAAAAAATAAGTTTAATCTAATTTTAGTGCAACATTTCCGAAGGGAAAAATCCAAAGTCGCGAAGGCGCCGAAAAAATAGAATTAAAAATAAAAAAAGAAAAAATTTAGCTGCCATAGCCTGTTGGAATAGCGTGTGTATCCCAGATATGTTCTCCTCCAAAGGTCCCATGGGACATTATTACTTCAAATTGTCCCCAGATTGGGTATCCTCCTTCTCTCCAACAAGGACTATTTTGTAGCTCTGGACCAACCCAAATAATCTTGTAATGCCATGTCTCACCTGAACCGCCAGGAAACATTCCATTCCATTGGTTGTCTTCCCATGCATCACAAGTCCAGGCAGCGCCATGGAATCTTGCATCATCCCATCCTTTGCTCCATTTCATCTTAAGATGGTCATTCGCATAGGTTGAATCTCCCCATATCGTACCGTCAAGATTTCTGTCAGCACCATCAGCTGCTCCTACAAAAACCCTTGCCTTATAGTTATATCCAAACTGGTCAAAACCACCTGCTGCAACCACTAATCCAGTAGATAACGCTAAAACCAATATAGAAAATAAAGCCATTATCGTTTTTTTCATTTTTTAACCTCCCCTGTTTGTTATTTATTAAGTAAATACAGTTTAATATTTAAATTTTATCATTA
>CAYJRS010000052.1:0-4356 GCA_964372845.1 Candidatus Woesearchaeota archaeon
TCTCTTCCTGTTGCAAATGCATTCAATGCAGAATCATCAATGACATAAGCTCTTGGTTTTGGTACTCCCGCAGAGATTGCAAGCCCATCGATCAAATGAAAAAGATAAGGATATTCTTTTTTTTCAACCTCCCTAGCACCAGATGTTTTCAATATAGTTCTATCGCCGGTAAAATAGCTGAAGAAGATATATGCTATCGAAATCACCATCGCTAGTATGATTCCAAAATATAAATTGCCATAAATAAAACCTATTACAGCACCTAAATTGGCAATTATTGCAGCGAATACAATGATAAGAATCCACGACCTAATTTTGTTTTTCCTTATTTCTTCAAACATCAATAGCATAATAAACGATTAGAACTTGACTTTTATATTCTTTTTCTCTCCCTCAGCAGCTTCAAATAAAGGCCTTTTTGTAAATTTCAGAATGCCTGCAAATACTTTATTTGGAAATGTCTCTATCTTGGTATTAAATTCCATGACAATATCATTATAATGCTGCCTTGCATATGCTATTTTATTTTCAGTGCCAGATATCTCCTCCTGCAATTGTAGGAAATTCTCATTCGCCCTGAGCTTAGGATAATTTTCGGAAACAGCAAATAAAGACTTTAATGTCTCAGAAAGCATGTTTGAAGCTTTTGATTTTGACTCAACTGTTTTTGCTTTTAGAATACTGGTTCTTGCTTTTGTTATATTTTCAAGAAGCTTTCTTTCATGCCTCATATAGCCTTTCACTGTTTCTACCAAGTTTGGTATAAGGTCATTTCTCCTTTTCAATTGAACATCTATTTGTGAAAGAGAATTCTCTATATTATTCTTGAGCCTAATTAAGGAATTATACAAAAAAATTACAAAAATCACAAACAAGCCAATTACGATTCCAACAATCAAAAATGGATTCATTCTATCCACAATGCGAATATCTGTATAAATACTTTTCGATGCACGATGCGCTGCCCTGTTTATGTTACTTCTTTTTCCCCATTTTTTCTTCAAGCAAGTCCTCGCTTATTTTTCTTATTTTCCTTAGAACATCCCTCGGAATATCTGCTTTAAAATCCTCTTTCAGCTCTTCCAGAAAATCAAACAGAAATATAGGAAACAGATAGGATTCCAGCTTGGTTTGATTAACAGCTTCATCTATTATTATATTCCAGTTGATATCAAAATTTTTAATTAAGCTTAACGCATCATATCTATCCTTTTCTCTTTCTGTAGCACTTTTTAACAGTATGATATCTTCAGGACTTATGATTTTCACAACAAGATTATTGAATTCATGGGTTTCCCTTATCCTTTCAGCTATAGTATCTGAGATCTCAAATGTTATGACCTCTTTTAAAAACAAATCAACCCTTTCACCGTGCTTTCCTACCATCATCACTGGCTTGTTTTTTGCATCTTCATATCTCCTGAATATTTTAATCAGTTCTTGCTTGTCTATAAAGCCTATTCTTTCCAGCACTTTTTTTACATTTTCAAAGTCTTTTTTGTTCAGAAAAACCAAATCAATGTCTTTTGTATCTGCTTTAGCATTATAAAACATCATTGCTGATCCTCCGATAGCATAGCCTACAATCTTTTCTTTCAGCTCAATTCCTATCAGTTTGAATAATTCTGATTGCTCCTTTATATTTACCATTCTTTAT
Source organism: Candidatus Woesearchaeota archaeon (assembly GCA_964372845.1). Taxonomy (GTDB): domain Archaea; phylum Nanobdellota; class Nanobdellia; order SCGC-AAA011-G17; family ARS1403; genus JACPIN01. Next base: position 1,658 of record CAYJRS010000052.1, read on the forward strand.
ACACCGTCAAATCTGCTTTGTTAAATGGGATAAATGTTTTCCATCTTTTCTCTATCGCCCCAAGATCTTTTGACTTGAAATTTTTAATAATAAACTTATCTCCACTGCTCTCCAAAAGGCTTTTTCTTGTTTTGTTATCCATTTTTCTAGTTCTCATTGCCTCTCTTGATGCATCATACAAAGCGCCGACCTTTCTTCCTGCATTATATTTATCTGCATAAAATTTAAGCCGTGGCCAGCTTTTGATCTTATTAAATAACCCTAAAGAAGCCAGGATAACCCTGAATTCTTTTGTGTCGATTGCCCTCACCAAAATTTCTTCAACACTTGGTTTTTTATCTGAGTGAATTATATAATCTTCCCTTGGAGATATTTTGACTTTAGAATTTTCATTTATAATATCATATATGCTGTATTCTTGCTTTTTCCTTTTTAACGGGTCTATTCTGTATAATCTTATTTTGTTTCTGTTATAGTTTGTTGCTAAATAGCCCGCCCTTCTTAACTTCCATGCATAATTTATGGCTGTTCTTTTACTAACATTAAGAATTTTAGATATCGATGAGACTGTCTGCAATCCTTCCAAACTTCTTGCAACTTTGAATAATTTTACATCATTTTTTTCCATAATATTTAGTGATGTAAGCGAACTAATATATAAACTTTTCTATAAACCTTAATATAGCCATCAAAATTATTGTATATAATCACTCAAGCTAATCACTCAAGCTTTCACGATCATCGCTCTTTTTTCACGTCTTTCAGCATCGCTCCAGCAAAGGAAATTGTTCAGTTCAATAATCTTTTGCACCACAGGATTCTGGACATTGATTTTGTAAAGCGTAGCACCTACAAGGACTCTTGTTGCTATCACAATTTTCTCTTTTTCCAATCTTGGCCATAATTTCTTAAGTGTCTGAAAATTGACATCTGCATTCTTCGCTATTTCAGTAATAGGGTAATCAAAATCCCTTGAATAAATAAGGAAATTAATAATTCTAACTACTTTAAAGCATTTTTTTAATTTCTCATTAAGACTGAACACTTTTTACACTCCTGGCAATAACATCATGCCCAAATAAAATTACCCCATTTCTTATTACTTCTCTAATTATTTTATCTTGTTTTTTAAGGTTGTTCACGAAATCCTGCTCAGTCTGAATAACATCGTGGATTTTATAGGGAATTAAACCCAGAATTTCATCTAATTTTTTCTGAAACAATCTAAATTTTTCAGGCTCAAAAACAAATAAAATATCTATGTCACTTGGATTTTTCTTTTCTGTAACATAAGAGCCAAATAATGCAACAGCCTTGCATATTCCTTTCATTTCACTTAAATCTTTTACTCTTACTTTAATCTTAGCTTCATTTATTCTCTTATCATTTAAAGCAATTTCCATGTAGCTTAAAATTAGCGTGTTTTCAAAATTTATTCTATAGGCCTTTATTCTTCCAATATCTTTACAATAAATTATATCGTCTTTCTCTAATTTCTTTAATATTTTATAGGCACCATTGGGAGACAAATTACATTCTCTTGCAATATCATTAATAGAGTAATAACTAGTAGAGCTCATTAAAAGTCTTAATACTTTAGATTCCTTTATTGTAAACATCTTTATATCAAATAAACATCATATACTTTTAGTGTATGGTTATACCCTTTTAGTATATAAGCCTTTCTCTGCCTTATTTACTCCTCATTCATAACAACATAATAGAAAGCTTTATATATTATTTTAATCATAAACTGGCTATGAAAAGAAAAAAATCAAATTTACTAAAGACAGGCTTAGCAGCCTTAGCTATCGCGTTATCAGGAGAAAACTGCGCTAATTATAATCCAATTTCAGCGCCTCAAATTCCATTACAAAAAATAGAAGAGTCAAAAAGAAAACTAACTTCTAATGCTTCATTTCAATTATTATCAGAAGCTGAAAAAGATAAAGTAAATAATTTCGCAACAAAGCCAACTTCTTTAGAAGGATATTACTGGGTTAAAGACAGGAATGAAAAAACACCAGATTTTGACGGAAATAGAAAGATAGATCTAGATGATTTCTTCTTGTTCGCAGATAACTTTAATTCAAGTAATGAAAAATATGATTTAATTAAAAATGGAAAAGTTGATTTTGATGATTTCTTCTTCTTCGCTAATGAATTCGGAAAAGAAACAAATTCAGATTTATCCGCTGCAAAATTAGCAGCAAGAAAAATACCTCAAGTGGAATCCTTCATAGAATTAAGAAAAATTGATTTATCAGAGTATGTTAAGGATTTGGTTTTCAATGATCCTATAACTTATAGTATTACCTCAACAAAAGGATTAATTGCTAAATTAGTTCCAAATGAAAAAGGAAATTTAAGTGTAATAGAATACAGGCCAAGAGGAACTTTTAATTTTACAGATAATGGATTAGCAGAATTAACTTACAAGGCAGATAAGAAAGGGGCGATTGCTGAAGAGAAGATGGAAGTTGAGGCTGAGAGGGATGATGAAGCAATGAGGCATTATGCACAGCTGACAAGAGATGCACCAGAAAAATGGAAAGAACCTTTTGATGTTTTAATCTACACCGGTCCATCTAAACAATCAGGAGATAGTATCCATCCTAGAACTTGGACAGGACCTAAAATAACTGAGCAAAGAAAACAATATGCTATTAAGGCTGCAAGTGAAACAGTACATAAATTAA
>CAYJRS010000053.1:0-4201 GCA_964372845.1 Candidatus Woesearchaeota archaeon
AAGATAAAAAAATGAAAAAAATTTTAGTAGGCTGCCCAACATCAGGCTATCACGAATATGCTTTAGAAGAATATGCAGAAGCTGTAAAGAATCTAACATACAAAAATTATGATATTTTATTAGTTGACAACTCAAAAGACGATTTTTATCTTAAAAGATTAAACTCGGTTGGTCTACCGACGATAAAAGGCCCTTATTACGAGGAGTCAAGAAAAAGGATTGTAGAATCTAGAAACATTTTAAGGCAACACATGCTGGATAATAACTACGATTATCTTCTCAGTTTAGAGCAGGATGTTATTCCGCCAAGAGATATTATAGAAAAACTTTTACAGCACAGAAAAAGAGTGATAACGGGAATTTATTTTAATTATGTAAATGTAAGGGATGAAACAAAACTAGCTCCAGTAATATGGACTAAAATAAATATGGAAAAAGAGGAAAGATATTTCTTGTCTCCATCTCAGCTGAATAAGGGATTGACAAAGATAGCAATGTCGGGTGTAGGCTGCATCTTAATCCATAGAAGTGTTCTAGAAAAAATAAAGTTCAGGTACGAAGAAAAATATCCAGCCTTCGACGATATTCACTTCGGATTGGATTGCAAAGATAATAAAATAAACATTTATGCAGACACAAATCTAATCTGCAAGCATTTAATTAAAAACAGACCTTGGAGTTGGAAAAATCTCAAATGATATGAAAAAAATTCTAGTCGGCAGCCCAGTAAATAAAATGTATGATTACTGTATTAAAGAATATATAGAAGCACTAACGTCTCTAACATACGAAAATTATGATCTTCTTCTTGTCGACAATTCAAAAGATAATAAATTTTTCAATAAAATAAAATCAATGAAAGTTGCAGTAATAAAAGGCAAATACTTTGAAGAGCCAAGAGACAGAATGATTTATTGTAGAAATGTTCTAAGAGAAAAAGCAATTAATGAAAAATACGATTTCTTCCTAAATATAGATCAAGATGTTATCCCACCAAAAGACATAATTGAGCGCTTTTTACAACACAAAAAACGCGTTATCACTGGAATTTATTTCAACTACAAAAATTTCGCCCCCAAAAAATTGGGTTCTAGAGAAGGGATGAGATACGGAAAATTATTTCCAACAGTATGGAGGTTCACAAATAAAAAAGAAGTAATTAGACAATTAAGAGAAGAAGAATTAACAGGAGAATTATTGCAAATAGCCTCATGCGGCTCAGGCTGCTTGTTCATCCATAATTCAGTCTTAAAAAAAATTAATTTTCATTATTCAAAAAAACATGATATTCCAGAAAAAAATTACTTTGTTTTCGATGACGCATTTTTCTGTAAAGACTTAATGGAGTTAAAAATTCCGATTTACGCAGACACCTCTATGGTATGCAAGCATTTGATTAAGCAGAAAGGATGGACTTGGGCGGATTATTTCAAAAACAATAATATTTAAATATTTAACTTCATTACTAGAATACTATGCCAGAAGAAAAGGAAATCGGAACCGTAGTGGGTTATTATAGCCATGTAGGTGTTATAGCAGTTCAGCTATCAGCTCCATTGAAAATAGGCGACAAGATCCATGTTAAGGGGGCAACAACGGATTTTAAGCAAAAAGTGGATTCAATGCAGATCGAGCATAAAAAAGTCTTGTCTGCAAAGAAAGGGGATTCAGTCGGAATTAAGATAAGAGACAAGGCGAGAAAGAACGATAAGGTTTATAAAGCCGAATAATCGCAATTTTCTCAAGATAGGTCAGTGAAAGCTTGCCTATGCTGGAAATTATTTTTGGTTTCCCTTTGGTCAGGCTTTTCTAAAGATTGGAAAAATGGCAAGAATGCATTCGAGAAAGAAAGGAAAAGCCTCAAGCAAAAAACCCCTCGTTAGCAGGAAAATTACGTGGCAGAGATATGATAAAAATGAAATATCTCAATTAATAATAAAATTTGCAAAGTCTCAAAAATCTCCATCTCAAATTGGAATAATATTAAGGGATTCATACGGAATACCAAGTGTTGCTCAATTAACAGGAAAGTCAATAACAGAAATACTTGCAGAGGAAAAACTTCTTCCAAAGCTTCCTGAAGACTTGCTCAGTTTAATAAGGAAATACATCAAGATAACAAAGCACTTGCAGGCAAATAAAAAAGATCAGCCGTCTGTGCATGGGCTGCAGTTAACAGAATCAAAAATAAAAAGACTGGCAAAATACTATAAAGCAAATGAAAAGGTTCCTCAAGGTTGGAGGTTCTCAAGAGAGCAGGCATCTCTTTTAGTTGAATGATGATGCAGCAATTTCTCGAAAAAATAAAGCAGGAAGCTGAGAACATTAAAGAATATAATGGCACAATAAGAGTTATCTCTCACCTAGATGCAGATGGTTTGTCATCGGCAGCAATATTAACCACAGCATTAAAAAGATTAAATAAGAAATTTGCATTGACAGTTGTAAAGCAGCTTTCTTCAGGCATATTATCACAATTCAAAACAGAATCATATGAATTATTTTTATTTGCTGATTTAGGCTCAGGAAATTTAGAGGATATAAAGGCAAATATAAACACAAAAAAAATTATTATCCTTGACCATCACCAGCCTCAGCATGCTGAAAATTATTTTATCCATTTAAATCCAATGTTATTCGGACTCGACGGCAACAAGGATGTTTCAGGAGCTGGACTAGCATACTTATTCGCAAAATTCCTCGATGAAAAAAACCAGGACTTGTCTCCATTAGCTCTCGTCGGTGCAATAGGCGATAATCAGGAAAATAAAGGGTTTATTTCAATCAATAAGATTATATTGGAAGATGCAAAACCTTATTTGGAAATCACAACAGGATTAAGGATGTTCGGAACCCAAACAAAGCCATTGTATAAAATTCTCCAGTATTCTACAGACCCTTATATTCCAGGTATAACAGGAAATGAGCAGGCATCAAAAGAATTTTTGCGAGAACTGAATCTAGATCCAGAAAAAAAACTAATCCATCTAGATCACGAGGAGATGAAAAAATTAGTTACGTCAATTATATTGCAGAGGCTTGGCTCAGAAGAAAATCCTGATGATGTACTAGGTCCAATTTACCTCTTGAAATCAGAGCAGGAAGAATCTCCAACACGCGATTTAAGGGAATTTGCAACCTTGCTGAATTCATGCGGCAGATTAAATAAGCATTCATTAGGAATAGCAGCCTGCATGCAGGATAAAAGCTTAAGGCAAGCAGCAATAAACGTTCTCAACGAATATAAAAAAGAAATAATCGCTTCCTTAAATTGGTTCTACAACAGCAGAGAAAAAATGATAGAGCTGGAAAATTTAGTTATAATAAATGCCGAAGACCACATCAAGGATACAATAATCGGAACTCTAACTTCAATGATAGCAAAATCAAATCTATATTCAGAGAATACAATTATAGTTTCATTAGCTCATTCCATTGATGAAAACACAAAAATTTCTATACGCTGCTCAGGCTATAAAAATCATCAAATGAATTTAAAAGAAATCCTTAATTCAATCACATCAAAACTAGGATATCAGGCAGGTGGCCATAAAAATGCAGCAGGAGCTTTAATACCTCAGGAAAAAGAAGCAGAATTCATAGAGTTAGCAAAAACTTTGAGCGGGGAAAAAACAATAATTTTATAAACAAAATTTCAGGATGTTAAAAATCTGATTAACATGGTAAAGCAGGAAGTAAAGGGCAAGAAAAAACATTGGTATTCAATACTGCCCACATCGCAATTTAGAATGCAGGAAATAGGAGAAACATACACGGCAGACCCTTCAAAGCTAGTCGGAAAAACAGTAGATGTAAATGCAATGGATCTAATGCGTGATCCAAAAAAGCAGAACGTAAAAATAACTTTCAGGATAACAGAAATCAGGGACAACAAGGCATTAACAGAGATTCAAAGATATCAAATTCTTCCTAGCTCTATTAAGCGCATGATGCATCAAGGCAAAAGCAAGATAGATCACAGCTTTAAGTCAGAAACAAAAGACAATATAAAGGTAATAGCAAAGCCAGTCATTATTACAAGATCAAAGACCTCGAGGGCAGTTCTGTCAAAATTAAGGAAAAATGCAGAAGATTTTTTAAAAGCAGCAATAAAGAAAGAAAACTATCAAGACACAATAAATTCTTTGCTGGCAGCAAAACTGCAGTCACAATTACGCGAGCATCTAAAGAAAATTTATCC
>CAYJRS010000054.1:0-4121 GCA_964372845.1 Candidatus Woesearchaeota archaeon
GAATTGCTGGATTTATTTTTGGATTGGCAGCTTTAGTTCATTTTATTAGGATTGTTCTTGGGCTGTCTTTAAAATTAGGAGACTGGGAAGTACCTATGTGGCTAAGCATTTTGGCAGTTGTTGTTGCAGGTTATCTGTCTATAAAATTATTAAAGAATTAATACTCACCCAATTTTTTCTGCTCCTTTTGTTCAATTTGTTTTTTATATGGAATCCATGACTTTCTGAATAATTCCGAGTGTTTGTCAAAATTTTCCTTTACAAATTTTTGGCATTGAGGATTTGACATATAACCGGTTCCAATTTTCTGCCCAATTTTCTTTTCAATTTTTTCAACTTCTTCTTCTCGAGTTACTTTTGCCAATATCGAAGCTGCGCTCACTGCATAAAAATTTCTGTCAGCTTTATGCTCCACAATGAGCTCGATATTTTGATTGTTAATGAATTTTCTTAAATAGTTTGTATACGCTCTTGCATTTGGCGATGGGCAATCTATTATTGCTTTATCAGGTTTTAAATAATTAATAATTTCTGCTGTTTTTCTTGCTTCGAGCCAATTTAAATTCAAGCCGTCGTGGCCGTTAACTGCTCTGTCTATTTCATCTGGATAGATAACTAATACCCTATGATTTTTTGCTATCCTGAGGATCTGCTTTGATAGAGCTACACGTTTTTTATGAATCAGCAGCTTAGAATCTTTTGCGCCCATGGTTTTTAATCTAGCTGAATCTTCCTCGTTGATTAGTATTCCTGCAATTATCAATGGACCGATTACTGGACCTTTTGGCGAACTTTGAAGTTTAAAGCTCTCTACCGGCTTCATCAATCCCTGCTATTAGTGTCATATTACAATTACCTTCTTCCCAGTTTCTTGAATGCTCCAATTTTTATTTTTATCTATCATAACTAATCCTAATTTCTCTAACTCTTTAAGTCTTCTAAATGATGACTTCCAGCATACATTAAATTTTTTGGATATGTCCTTTGTATTAATTATATCGTTCCTCAAAATTTTTAAGTATTTACCTTTAACACCATAAATTATGACCTTATTTTGATCCTTCCTTATCCAATAATCTTTACTTCTTACTCTATAATTTTCTACAGATCCTAATTTTTTAAGATCCACTAGAACCTCTGATATTCTTGCTTGACTTCTTTTGAATAGGAGAGATAATTCAACTGCGGTATATGGTTTTGACAGAATTTCCAAAAGATTGTTCTCGAGGAAATTCTTTGAATAGTGTTCTTCCTTAAATTCTTGATAAGTATCCCAAAATTTTATTTTTTTGATAGGATGTAGATCTGCTATTCTAATTTTGGCACATATATCCCAGTTTGTTTTACCAGTAATTACATAACTTCTTTCGTTACTTTTGTATTTATATTTTATATTTAATTTGTTTAATATTATTTCTACCAATTCTGAAGGTTTTCCTTGCGCTATTCTAATAGTCCTATTATTGTGAGATCCTGTTTTGATATTTCCTTCTCCTGCAAAGAACCCTCTCAATATTTCTGCATAACATTTCTTATTCTTTTGGGACTTTTCAACTAGGTACCTCCATTTTTTCACTAAATCTGCAGAAGCAAGTCTCCATATAAAATAAGGTTTGGTAGATCTATTGTCAATATATTTGTTGATTTTACAATCTTTTAATGAAACATTTACCTTACTACCTTTTGGAGAGTAAATATATATCCTAACCTTAAAGCAATTATTCTTGAATAGTTTTAAGATTGTTTTATGAAAGTATTGTATTAAATCAAAACAGTTATTAGTAAAAGTAATCTCTCCATGGGTTTTCTTATCTCCTTCTGCCAGCCATAGCCCAACACATTCTACTACATCCTGATTATAGAAATCTTTGTTCATTAACTATGTGTGTTTAATTTGTTATAAATATCTTACGCCCCTATATGGCAGATGTCATTTGAATAAGAATTATTTTACCTCGTCATTTCATCCTCAGCACTTCCACTGTCGGCAGCTTTTCTTCTATTAAATATGTAAGCAAAGGTTGTGTGTTTTTTGACAGGTGCTTTATGTTTTTCATAGGAATGTTGAACTGCTTGAAACAATCTACTGTTGACTTTCCGACTACAAAAGTAAAAGCATTTGACTTTTCAATTTCTTCTAGTATAGATTTAGTTGCTTCTTGAAAATTTTCATCTTCTATCTTTCCGAGCGGGCCTTTAATTACTATGGTTTTTGCATTTCTTATTAATTCTAAATAATCTGCAATGGTTTCTGGGCCTATTTCATATAAGTGCTGATATATCGGGAGATGGTGCAGTGAGATTTTTTCTGATACTCCCATTGTGGAAGTCTTATAATCCTTTGGAAGGATAATGTTTTCATATTTTGCCAGCTTTTTTATGTCTGAAGAAACTTTTATCTTTAATTTTTTTAATTCCTCTTCCTGGCCTCCAAGTTTTTTGCCTTGAGCTAGATGGAGGATATGGGCGAGAAACCCTGATGAAAGAACTGTATTAACCCTGTTTTTTTCAAGAGCGTTTTTCATAAAGGGGATTAACTGCAACGGCTTGTCCCCTCCTAGAATATATAAGCAAGGCCTTATAGGATCTAATAAATGATTGGCTGCCTCAATTTCTTTTTCAAAAAACCTTCCAATACAAGACTGCATGACCTGAGGAAAGCCTGTTAATGATGAGTAAGATAAATGCGCTAAGGAGAAAGCATCGTTAATGTAATAATCTGCCAATGGCGAGAGAGTTTTAACTAGCTTTGTTTTTTTCTGCTTTTTGAACTTTGTTTTTGTCTCTTCTTTTTCTGAAAATAGGTTTCTTAAGATAATTATGTTTCCAGGTGTTAGTGATTTTATACTGCTTTGCGCTGCTTCTCCCAGGAGGTCGTCAATGTAAGGCACTTCCTTGTTAAGCTTCTTTGACAAATAAGATGTATGAAGGTCTAGCGATTGAATATTTTTTTTGTCTGCTGAGGATTGATGCGTTAATATTACTATTTTTGCCTGCTTCTCTATAAGCTCTAAAATTGTTGGGAGATGGTGAGAGAAATGGTCTGTCGGAATGAAATCTGGAGCTAGTTGAGAATCTAAATCTAGTCTTAACAAAACTGTTTTGTCTTTGAACTTGAAATCATCTAATGTCTTGAAATCCTTGATTTTATATGCATAGCCTGCAAAGCTCTTTTCCTTCAACCTGCTTGGATCCTGGATTACTTTTGATGCTGGCTCTTTCTTGACTTCGCCCCATTTTACTAATCTTCTTAATGATGATTGGATTGACTTCAGTGATTGGCCTGTTGCTTTTGCTATTTCATTGCTCATTAGCCAAGAACCTGACTTCTTTAGCTCTTTTTTTACTTCCTCTTGCCCCATTTTCAGTTTAAAAGAAAAGGAACTAAGGTTTTAAATGTTATTGTTCTGGGGGATAATCATATGATTATTTATTTGACTGTTTAATGGTCGTTAAGCAACTGTTTTTTCTAATTCTTTAAACCAAGAGTATGCAATGCTATGAAGTAATGACAACTCTTTTTTCCAGAATGGTCTTCTTAACGCTACTAAAAAGAAACGATAATCTGCTGAATTATAAGCCTGTCTAACTCTTTCAAGTTCTTTTTGTATATATTCATTGTTTACCTTCAATCTGGCTCTGTCTACAGATACAAGTTTATCATTATCTACAACAATGCCTTGTAAATTATTGATATCTTCTAAAGGAATATTGATAAATCCTGATTGAATGTCTTCTTCCAAGTCAACAAGATTATCTGCCAGTTTTACAGCAAACCCCATTGCTCCTGATAGATACTCACGTTCATAATGATTTAAGCTTGGGTCCAATAGAAAGCAGAATTGAAGTGCAACAGACCTACCAATTCCTAAAGTTAATGCATTTAACTGTTTTCTATCTAAAAGCTTCCATCTTCTCTGTGTATTTGTTAATTCCATTTCCCAAAAACTTTGTATCTCATCATAGATATATCTCCCTGTTGGATATTTTGTGAATCTTGGTTTCTTTAGGTTTCTTAAAGCGTCTCCTAGATCAATAATAGTTTCTTCTTCATCATTCAAAGGTTTAACCAGATATCCTTCGAAACTTTTCTTAAGAAGAGATTGATTATATTTTAAATG
>CAYJRS010000055.1:0-1755 GCA_964372845.1 Candidatus Woesearchaeota archaeon
TTTTCCACAGTCTTTTCCACAGTCTTTTCCACAGTCTTTTCCACAGTCTTTTCTTTATCAAATAATGTGACTTCAAAATAGGAGTTATAGTAAAAAATTGGCTTTGGTAATCCTGATTCTTTCATGGACTTCTTAATTCTGTTGATGCCTGTTCCCAATTTTTCGACGTATTCGGTTCTGCTTAAGATGTTAGCGATAATATTATTCCTTGTAATGCTTCTCTTTCCAAAATTATCAGGATTTAAACCCTTAACCAAACCCCCAGGGTTAGAAATAATTATTTTGTTTCTGAATATTTCTATTAAAACATCTTGAGAGTCATCAAAATAATCTCTGTGCATAATGGCATTTATGATACATTCTCTGAAAGCCTCTTCAGGATATTGTGGGATTTCTTTTCTCTTGGCACTTTTAATTTCAAATTCAACATTAATGTGCCTTTTAACATAATTAATAGCATCTTGAATGTTATTTATTATCCCGTTGTCTAATATTTTTCTGTCTAAGATGTTTACTTTTTCATTTGTTTGATAACTTATACAAATTACTTTTGATGATAAGAAGAATCTTCCTGGATTCTTAGCAAAAAATAATACTCCTGCGTTGTTTAATAAAAAATTATCCTGTTTTTCATCTGCTACTCCTAAATTGACTAATGTGTCTTTTATCGATAAACTTTTAGAAATATTTGCCATTTGAAGAAATTTGTTCAGCTTGTTTTTATCTAAATCTTTATCAACATTAAATTTATTGTTAGCTTGAGAATCAAATTTTACTTTTCCTGAGTTGTGTATTAGATCAACAATCTCATCTCTTTTTAATTTCTGAGAATTAGGTCCCTGCCTTAAATAAAATCCTTCCTTGCACTTGTATGGCTTATCTTTTCCTTCTTCAACATGAATGATTAAGATATCTTCAAATTCCTCCAATTTAATCTTAATTTTTGGATCGCAATTATTTGCTATGTCTTGAATTTGCGATTTTAATCTATTTGTTAGTTCTATCCCCTTTACTTTTCCAGAATCTGAAACCCCCAAGAAAATTCTTCCTCCTTCTGAGTTGGCGAATGCTGTAATCTCTTTGTCCAAATTGGTTAAGGATTCCTTGAATTCCAACTTTAATCCTTCCCCTTCCTGCAAGATGAAATCTAATTCTTCTTTATCCATATCTTTGCCCATTTATTTTGTTTGTATTATCGTTGAATGCGTTTGGTAAATTGTAAACTAAATCTTCTCCTGTTACAGCGCCGTAGATTTCCACTGTGATGTTTACATTATCCACGTCTATTCCGGATTCTTTTACATCCAAAGTCAAGCCGAGCAAGCCGACTTCTGCTGCAATTATTTTTTCTGAAGCAACTAACCCGATGATTATAAAAACAAGTATAACTGCTAGATTTTTTGAAAATAATTTGACTTTAATATAAGAAGACACAGAGATTCCAATCTTTTTTGCTTCGGATTCTGTCTTGGCTTTTTCCTCTTGGGTAAGATAAACATGCACCATCTCCCTTTTTTTTGATTTAGGCATTATACGCAGATTCCTAATATTTATAGTACTGTTAAGATATTTTTTTAATATTTAAATATATCTATTTATATATTTTTCTGTTATTTATTAAGTATTTTTAAAGTATTGTTGCAATATTATAAAATATGGATTTTATTTTCTTCTTAGCTTTTGCTTTAATTTGTTCTTTTTCCTGAAATGCAGTATGACTGCTGCCAGGAGGATTAATGCCAGAACCTGCGATGC
>CAYJRS010000055.1:1855-3885 GCA_964372845.1 Candidatus Woesearchaeota archaeon
TATTGAAGCATCTAAAATTAATCCGTATGTTCCTGTTGCTATGTCTTTTGCTGTTATCGTCAATAGAAGTTTTTCCTGACCCCTTGCAGATATTTCCGGAATGTAGTTTTTATCTAATGCCAGTAATATTGCTGACTCTGTTGAGCTTAATCTTAAATTTATGCCTCTGAAGGTTACCGTTGATGGATTTATAATTAGTAATGGGATTATAACTGTGTCATCTTTGTATATTGTTACTCCCTCCGGCGCTAATATATTTAATGTAAAAGGCTTTGTGCCTCCACCTGATGATGACTCTCCTATTGGAACTGTTACTGTAACTGTTTCTGAGGCTGTAACTGTAAATGATAAGTTATTATCGGACAGTTTTTGATTGTTTGCCTTGTCCACTGCTGATACGCGCCAATAATACGTACTCTTTGTTAATGGCGATGACCAGTTCTCTAATGAATTTGTTTTAGTAACTTCTGTCTGGTTTATCGTCGAAAAATCTGCTTCTGTTGATATTTCAATTGTGTAATTATCTAAATTAGTATCTACTGTTGCATCCCATCTTAAAATTGGGGTTGTATCTGTCGAGGATGAAGCATCTGCTGGAGATGTTATATTGAAAGCTGTCGGCAGCGTCGTGTCTATTGTTATCACATTTAGATTTGAGAACGTTGAGTTCTTGCTTGAATCGTTTGCTGCAACTCTCCAATAAAATATTCCTTCTCCATTTATTGTCGGCAGCGTTTTAGTTGTGTTTACAGTTTCTGTGATTGAATAATTTGTGAAATGGATATTTGTTGCTGAAGATTCATTCCATATTTCGAATAAATAGGATACTTCGAACTGCTCTGTATCTGTTGTGTTGCTCCAATCAAAATCCGGTGTGAAATTGTAGTAGCTGTTATTTAGAGGAGAGTTTAGATCAACCTGATTTGGGGCGAAGAAATTATATTCTAACTGAGAAAGCCATCCTTTGAAACTTTCTTCGTTTGCTAGAATGTATGATATCTTATTTCCAAATCCATGTATCTTTGCATCTCCATCTGTTGAGTTTACTGTTAGATATCCTAATCCAAATCTTACATCTTCTCCTGCCGAGCCTGTGCCGTTGAAAGCTGATGCTATCTGAACTGAAAATAGAAAGAATATAATACAGAATCCAGATTTGATTAAATTAATTTTCATTTTCCAGCGTTATTGTTACGAATTTTTTTTGCTTTAATTTGAATCTTTTAATTATTGAAGATGGAACGGTTATAACGAAAGAATTACCTACTTTTCTCAATCGGGCATCGAATTCTCTTTTCATTGCGTATATACTAAAGATATATTTTGTATATATTTAAACTTTTTGTTTTGCAATCTGTGAAGGAAAGAATCCATAATTAGCTGTTTTCATTGTTATTTGTTAGACGGTGCAATTTGTAGCTGTGGATTTGATATTTGTAATTTAAGTTGTTGTGTAAAAATTCGTAGTTAGGGATTAGTTCTACTGACTTGAATTGTTGTTTGGCTTCGCTTCTTAAACGGTGGAATGGACAAATTTCCTTAAATTCATTTATCCAGTTGCTGATTGTTTTTTGAGGAATTTTTGACTTGCCTTCAGAAGTTTTTGAATTTCTGTTTGAGAATAACCGAGATTGTAGAATGAGATTGTATTGAGTATAATGTTTATCGGGTAGGCCTTGTTTTTTGTTTGATTGGCTTGTAGAGTGAAGGTTCTTTTACAGGATTTGTATTGATACTTCTGCAAGGTTAGAAGTTTGCCCTTTTTAATCCCGTATTTTCTAGTGTTTTTTGATGAGCAGGTTGGACAAATTACCTCTTTTGTTTCCAGGTTCATAGATATATATTTCTTTTTAATCGGTATTTATAAAAACTTCTGCGGGGCGGAAGTGGAGAAAGGGGGTATATCAAACTATCAAACTAAAACGGTTAAAAAAATCAACTGGAAATGGCTAGCTATCTGGCAACTGGATTTGGCTGGGGGTTAGGCGGGATTTTGGCTGGGAAGGCTGAGTTTGGGGTTGTGGCTGGCT
>CAYJRS010000056.1:0-3846 GCA_964372845.1 Candidatus Woesearchaeota archaeon
CAGGGGTAATACCTAAAGCTTTCTACTTATTTTATATCTAACAAGCGCACTCAAAGCCTTAACAGCATGCTCAGGAAATTCATAAGTGCAAACACCCTCGTCATTCAAAGCATCTTTCAAAACTCTGGTAAAATTTCCTCCTGTGCTCACAACTAAAATGGGTTTTCTTTTTAATCTATTAAATTCACTAACAACATCAATAATGTCCGTTGTGATTAAAGGGGTTTGATATAAAATAATTAGCAGAACAGCATCTATATTATTGTCATTAATGCATGCTTCTATAGATTTTCTGTACCTTTCAGTGTCTGCATCTCCAATTAAGTCAAGAGGATTACCAAAAGAAACTAATTCATTATTAATTTCTTTTTTTAATTTAGTTTTTATCTTTTCATTCATCACAGCTAATTTTAAATTGCCAGCGACGGAAACGGCATCGGCAGTTATCACCCCATAACCCCCTCCATTAGTAATAATCTGAATTTTATTTCCTTTAATTTTGCTAATGTTGCTAAATGTAGACGCAAAGTACAGCATTTGTTCCAAAGAATCAGCGACGATAACATTTGTTTGTTTGAATATTCCAAAATAAACCTCGCTCCTTCCGGCAAGTGCTCCAGTATGCGATCTAGTAGCAGTGTTTCCCTCTTCGGAAATTCCACCCTTCATTACAATAACAGGTTTCTTCTTAGCAACTTTCTTAAGTATGAAGAAAAATTTCTCGCCATTTTTAACGCCCTCCAAATATAAGCATATTACTTTTGTAGTTTTATCTTTCAGTAAATACTCTAAAACATCACTTTCATCGATAACAGTTGCATTTCCATAGCTTATAAACTTAGAAAATTTATATCCATTAGCAGCACACAAATCAAGAATAGCGCTTCCCAATGCACCAGATTGAGTTACAAAACTTATGTTTCCAGCTTCAGGTCTTTTCAACCTTGATCTGGGCAGGAAAATTAAATCAAGATTATGATGAAAATCAACTATTCCAAGGCAATTAACTCCAATGCATCTCATCCCATGCAATTCTAAATAATCTTTCAGCTCGTTCTCAGAAACCCTGTTTCCTATTTCTTTAAATCCAGCAGTTATAATTAAAACATCTTTAATATCTTTCTCATTGCACTCTCTAACAACTTTCAAAACAGATTCTGCAGGAACAGCTATTACAGCAAGCTCAACTTTTTCTTTAATGTCAGAAACAGATTTATACGCTTTAATGTCAAACAAGGATTTTAATTCGGGATTAACAGGGAATACTTTTCCTCTATATCCAGCATCAAGCAGGTTCCTAAATATAACATGCCCTATCTTTGCAGGGTTCCTGCTGACGCCAATAACAGCAATGCTCTTGGCCTTAAAAAAATTATCTAGATTCATAATGCCCCTCTTTCTAAAATACAGACTGAATTATATATAAATTTTGTTATAACATATTCAAATGTATAAAACTTTATAAAAGAGGCAATTAGGATATATTAAAGATTTTCAAATATACTCAAAACAGAGTAAATTAAATTCCTTTAAAATCTAGAATCTTCCTGTATTGAGTTCTATGTTTAACTGGAACAGATTTAACGGCAATAGAGCTGAACTGATTGTATAATCTACTAAAGGAAAAATCGTGTTCAATGCAATAACCATTAATCATTTCAAAATCATCAGGAGTTGCCACATTGTGCAGGAAATTATTTAGTTTAACAAACTGCGTATTGAAAATATGCATCAATAGTTGAACATTCTGCCCATGGAAAGCATCATCTCTAAATTTCATTATAGTCTCTCTAGAAAGCCCATAGGATTCATCAAGCAGCTCAAAGCTTAACCTCTTCTCCTGAACATATCTTATCATAAACAAATCCATAAGACGGCTATTGAGTTTTAACTCGTCTTTTTTAGCTGATGAATTAAGATTATGTTCTTTTATGTACTTCAAACAGTTTTCCAAGAGGGATAGCTTTTCTGGATCTTTATCATGAAGCACAAGAGCATACCTATAGGTATCAGACTCCAAATAATGGATTGAGTCAGGATCACTGCAAATATCTATAACATCCTCCATAAGCTCAACAGATCTTTTCCTTAATATCCTGGTAAGATTAATATCTTTTGAACCAAATTCAGTAGGGAATATTCTCCTAACAATCCCTCCGAAGACAAAAGCCGATTCCACCCTGATCGGATGAAAATAATTTTTAAGCGTATTATAAAGAACGCCTTTTCTTTTATTATATGTTCTCTCCGCATAAATTTTCTGCTTTACAATCTCCTCATGTTTCTTATCAAACCCGGATAAAAATAAATTTGCTACAAAGTTAGAAACATAATCAAGAGGTTTATAGTAATTTCCAATTCTATGCAACAAATTATAGAATTTTCCAGATAGGGAGTTTTCCAAGTTTCTAATCTGACTGCCTAAATCTGCAATTTCAGTTTTCTTTATGCTGATTTCATTTTCTAGCCTATCACAAAAAATCTTTTCCCTAAAATTAACTTCTTTATAAACATCGCTGGAAATTAGTAAAAGCCCTAACACAGCATCTAAAGGATAATTGTTACTCTCCACGTTTTTCTGAAAGTTGCGCATATACCAGAGAATATAGCCCCTAGATTTTTCCAATGTCGGATTATCTAAATAATTATATAGCTCATCTAAGTCCCCATATCCACGATGGTAAATCTCAGCAGATACTTTTCTTGAAGAGATCCATCCTAAATTAGCCAGTCCTTCTTCCTCCAAAAGAGAATCTATACGCTCCTCTAATGAATCAATATCCATGAATCAATATCCTTATCGTTGATTAATCTATTCTTTAACTGGCTTAACTCAGAAAGACTTTTAAGTTTCATAAAAATAAATAGGAAAAATAATCTTTTAAGCATTGCTATTTATCGGTAATATTATTTCAACTCTAATAGCAAATGATCAGGGTCCTCTAAAAATAGCTTCAAGGATTCCAAGAACCTAGCTGCCTGAGCCCCGTCAAGAATCCTATGATCAAATGTCAGTGAAACAGGCAATACTTTAACAACTTTAAATCTTCCATTGACAGAAACTACTCTCTCAAAAATTCTCCCCAACCCAAGTATCCCAGCTTCGCCAAGGTTTAATATCGGAGTCCCATATGTTCCGCCGATGCTTCCATAATTTGTTATTGTAAATGTTCCGCCTTTCAAGTCCATTAAATCAATTTTTCTAGTTCTTGCCTTTTCAGCTAATTCAGAAATTTCTTTTGCTATTTGAATTATGTTTTTATCCTCTGCTTTTTTTATTACAGGCACCATCAACCCAACTTCAGTTTCCACAGCGACTCCAATGTTGTAATATTTTTTAATAAGGATCTCTTCGCCTTCAATGCTGGAGTTCAAAAGAGGATTTTCTTTCAATGCTGCAATCACAGCTTTAATAATAAACGGAAGGAAAGTTAATTTTATATTTTGTTTCTCTAAATTTCTTTTTTCATATTCCCTTATTCTCCATAGCTTTGAAACATTTATATCCTCCATTGCAGTAACCTGAGCGCTGTTCTCCAAAGACTTAACCATGTTTTCAGCAATTATTTTTCTAATGCCTTTCAATGGAATTCTTTCCAAGTATCCATACTCATCATATTTTCTTTTTACTTGAATTATCTGTTGCGGAACTTCTTTTTTTATTTCAAAATCTTTTTTCTTGGCAAATATTTCTAAATCTTTTTTCAATATTTTTCCATCTTCGCCAGACCCTTTAACTTTAAGCAAATCTATTCCTTTATCAAAAGCTAATTTTCTTATTGCTGGGCTTGCTAAAACTTTTTGAGTTTGCTGTTCTCCTTTCATATGATCAGAATGCTGCACTTC
>CAYJRS010000057.1:0-1912 GCA_964372845.1 Candidatus Woesearchaeota archaeon
GGTTTCATTGGTTTTTAAAAAAAATAAAATTTTGGCTTTATAAACCTTTAGTTTTATCCCTCTTCATCGGCAGCTTTGATAATATCATAGAAGTTAATTCCTTTATTTTCTCCTTTAGAAAAAACTTGTCTAGTGTTTGCTGCTCTTTATCCTGCTCCATTTAAACCCCCTGTTAAAATTTTAGCCATTGTTGCTTATATAGCTTGTGATTTGTTACTGAAATACTCTCAATAAAATAGCTGTTCCTAGCGGCATTGTCAAATTGTCGTCTATTTTTTGTGATGCTAATTCTATTACTGCTGAGAAAAGCGCTGCCTTTATAATAAAAAATAAAGTTACTTGCAATGGTGCTATTAAAAATATACCTATTAAAAAGTTAGATGAGAATCCAAAAATACTCCCTTCCAGACTTTTCTTTCCAACCTTCCATTTTTTATAAACTCTTCCAAATACTTCTGCCATTGTATCTCCTATGAGGAAAAATAATATTGAGACTACTGCTATCTGCAGAGGGAATAATGCTATTATTAAAGTTGATGAGAGCAAGAAAAGCGTCGTGGTTGAAAGCAGCTTTTTTTCTTTCTGTTTCATGAATTTTTTTAATTTTTTAAAAACCTTGGCGTTCAGTTTTTCAGATGATAATCGAACTATGTCAAGTAACAGGAATAAGATTAGCGTTGCAAAAATTATGATAAAGGCCTGATTTTGGCCAAAGAAAAAATACCATAATGGAAATATTAATGCTGCTGCTCTGGTAATCTTCCTCCATGGCTTGTTAAATTTAAGCTTTGTAGACACTGCAAATGAAAACACTATAACATAAAGCACAGCTAGAAAAGCGAGCAAAGATTGGGTGAAGAATAAAGATGTTAAAACAATACCCCATGATGTTGCTGTTCCTCTTCCTCCTTTAAATTTGAGATAGAAAGGATAATTGTGGCCAAGCACTGCAAAAAAAGAAATTAAAAGCGCTGCTTCAGGTATAACTAAAAAATATTTTGAAATTAAAAATGCTAAAGAGCCTTTTAATATATCTATGACTGCTGTAATAACTCCTGCTTTATGGCTGATAAGACTGTAGACATTCGTAGCGCCAGTGTTTTTGTTTCCAAATTTTCTTATATCGATATCATTTAATCTTCCGAAAAAATAACCTGGAGAGATTGAGCCTAATAAATAAGATATTAGGATTGAGATTATTATTTCGAGTATCATCTTTCTAACCTATATTTTTGAGATTACTTATACTTAAATATTTTTATGTTTGCAGGTTATTTATGAGAAAGAATGCTTTGTTAAATTTTCTTGGAGCTTTTGGCAGTGCTATTACTGCAATCTCATTTGTAGAAAAACCATTTTTTAAAGAAAATAAGATTGTGTTTCTTATATTTGGTATTGTAACTTTGGTTATTTATTTCAAGTTTTATATTGAAGAGGAAGCTGTCTCTAGAATTAAGTTTTTACAGAAAAGATTAAATAGTATTGAGTCTAAATTAGATAATAGAATGAATAATCACGATAAGGAATTGTCTAAAATAAAAGGATGGATAGAGGCAATTAATTTCTTTAAATATAAAAAGGGCGCCATAGACCCAACTATTCTTTTTATTATCCTTGCTATTGTCATTATTATTATTCTGGCTTTGCAGGGGAAGCTTTAATACTTCTCTTTAATTCTCTAGTTTATTATTTTTATTAGATATATAAAAACATAATTTTTTAAATTCTTCATCATTAACTTTGGCCATATTAAAAAAGAAATCACATTCCTTTTCCATGTCAGAGGCTAGACTTCCACCTCCT
The DNA here is from genome assembly GCA_964372845.1 of Candidatus Woesearchaeota archaeon. Lineage (GTDB taxonomy): Archaea > Nanobdellota > Nanobdellia > SCGC-AAA011-G17 > ARS1403 > JACPIN01. The sequence goes on from CAYJRS010000057.1 coordinate 1,804, forward strand.
TTACCATACAGATTTCATATTAAATATTATAATATATAAAATATTGTGATGATTGTTAAGTAAAGAATGTTCTTTATCTATGAGTAAAATAAAATACTAATTTATTTTT
>CAYJRS010000057.1:2012-3576 GCA_964372845.1 Candidatus Woesearchaeota archaeon
TTTATCTATGAGTAAAATAAAATACTAATTTATTTTTTTCTTTTTTATCTAATCTGCAGAAAGCAAATCTTTCAAACTGGATAACTTCGCTAAGTTTAACTCCTTTTAACAGTGGCTCTCCCAAACCTTTTTTTATTGAAGTATCTGGCATTACGATTTCAACATTAACCAAATCTTTTGCAACTGGAAGCCAATGAATCATTTTAGCAGATAATCTAGGATCCAGTTCTTCTGAAACAAATTCAAGACTTTTGAAATTAAAAAGGTGCATAAATCTGTAAATCTGATCTTTTTCCAAATTATCTTGAACATAGAATTCGTCTGTTGTTTTTATGACTCTTGTTCCTTTTTCCGGATGCTCTGGATGCATTGGGGCATGTGAACTTATTTCAGGGGAATTTTTTATCTTGATTTTTCTTGGACTCTCAATGAAGAAGTAACGGTTTGCTATCGGATCTAAAATTTTTTTATTTTTTGCAATCAAATCATCCCAAGTCAGGGTTGATTCTGCTTTTGAAATCCCTGTTGACAATACAAATTCATAAATAGCCTGAGGCAGAAATCCTCTTTTTCTTAGCGCTACTATTGTTGTTAATCTTGGATCATCCCAGCCTAGCAATTCCTTATTCTTTATTCTTTCCCTGATAATTCTTCCAGAGCTTTCTACGCCTTCTAAATTCAATCTGCCAAATTCATATGTTTTTGTTTGATGCAAATTTAGGAGTTTCTGGATATATTGCTGCAACTCTGCTCTCAACTCAAATTCTTTGCTTCTCAATCTGTGGGTTATTTTGAAATGCCCATCCATCACTGCATTTTGAAAATCGTATGTTGGCCAGAGCTTGTATTTTGATCCTTGCCTAGCATGCTTCTTGTTTACAAAACGGAATAAAATAGGATCTCGCATCGTTGTGTTTTTATGCTTCATATTCCCTTTCAGCCTTAAAATTCCTTTTTTATTTTTGAAAAATAAATTCCATGAAACTTTTTTATTTCTGCATTCGCATTCAATTCCTTTTAATCTGTTATCGCTTATTGATTCCTTTTTGCAATTGCAGACATATACTCTTCCTTTGTTCAAAAGCTGTTTTGCATAACTATAGAATAATTCCATGTTGTCTGATGCGTACTGGAGCTTATCCCACTTAACTCCAAGCCAGCTAAAATTATCCAGCATGATTTTATAATATTCTTTTTCAACTAATTCCGGATTTGTGTCTTCAAAACGCAAATAGAATTCTCCTCCATGCCTCTTCGCCAATTCATAATTTAAGATTAATGCTTTTGCATGCCCCAAATGTGGGTATTTTTCTGGACCCGGTGGAAATGCTGTTCTTACTTTACCGCTGATTTTTAAAATGCTGAACAAGTCTCTTTCTTTCTTCTTCTGTTTTTTGAATGTAAATGCTTGTAATTGAGTTTCCTGTTCTGAGATGGATAAGTGATTTATTTTATTTACTGTTTCATTAATCTTCTTTGATAACTCTTTTATTTTTCCTTTCAAACTAGGATTTTCCTGGAGAACTTTTCCGATTACTGCTCCTGGATTTGCCTTTCCTTTATA
>CAYJRS010000058.1:0-3554 GCA_964372845.1 Candidatus Woesearchaeota archaeon
TTGATGATGCGAAGATAAAAGCTCTGGTTGCAAACTTGGAAGGCGTCAACATTGAAGATGCTATCAAACAAGCTGCTGTTGCACCTGTTGCTGCTAGTGCACCTGCTGGTGGAGAGAAAAAAGTTGCTGCTGAAAAACCGAAGGAAGAGAAGAAAGATACTGAAGAAGCTGCTGCTGGACTTAGTTCGCTGTTTGGATAAGAATAAGTGAATTCGGTGAATCATACCAATGATGTTAAAAAATGCCTGATGAAAGAAATAGAATTAATAAGAGATTCCAGGAATTACAAAGAGAGATAGCAGAGCTGAGAAAAAAATTAGAATCTGTTAACGATGAAAAAGAGAAGTGGTTCAAGAGAAAAGAAGAGCTGAAAAAAAATATTGCAAACTTCATAAATGAAGCAAAGAGAATAAGGGAAGAAAAGATAAAATTTAATGAACAGGTAAAAGAGCTTAAGGAAAAAAGAGATAAGCAGAATTCTATAACTAAAGAAAAAATAAACAAAATTAATGAGCTGAAAAATGGAATTAATTTCAAAGAGAAAAGAAAATCTGCCGATGCTATTAAAGAAGAAATAGCGAGAATAGAAGAGAAGATAGAAACAGAAGCCCTGAAGTTTTCTGAAGAAAAAAAATTGATGAAGAGGAATGTAAAGCTGAGACAGGAATATGAGAAAGCTAGAAACGTGGGAAGTGCTTTTGGAGAGCTTAAGAAGATAGAAGATGAGATTAGGGGGAGCAGAAAAATAGCTGAGGAGCTTCATAAAAAAGTGCAAGAGCTGGTTGAGGAAAGCAAAAGAAAACATGGTGTTTATCTAGAGATTTCTAGGAAGATAAGGGAAATTAATAACGAGCAGGAAAATTCCTTTGATAACTTTTTGAAGTTCAAAGAGGAGTTTAACAGAATAAGCAACGGAATCGATAATAAATTAGGAGAGCTAAAAAATATTAAAGACAGAATTGATAATTTTAAAGCGATGGATAAGGAGAAAAGAGATGAGATGAAGAAGAAAATCCTGGTTAAAAAAGCTGACGACGTGGAGGAGAAATTAAAAAAAGGGGAGAAGCTGACGACTGAGGATTTGATAAAGTTTCAGGGGGGCAGGGAGTGATGGGAATTTTGAATTGGTGATGATAACCTTTGTGGCTTTGCTGATTGTGGGATTTTACTTTTTTACTTGTATAAGAAATTTTTTAAATATTAAATAGATCCTTCTCTTTGCAGCTTAGAAACTAGGCTTCTTGTTTCTTGCTCTGAAATGTTTCTTGTTCTTGCTTTGCTGATAATATCTGACATTTGAATTGGCTGACCAGACCTTTGGCGGAGAGAGTTTATAATGTCTTTTACAGCTGATTCAGTATTAACTCTTGGTTCAAATCCTCTTGGTTGCTGCATGCTTGATGATTGAGAGCTGCCAGAGAATGAAGTGCTTGATGATGAAGACGAAGACATATTTGAAGACCTTGCCACACCGTCCATTTTTCTGCCTTCTCTCGCTTCTCCGTAATTGGACATTGATAAGGCTGAAATATCTATATCTGGCGTAGTTCCTCTTTCTTCTCTTCTTGATGACATTGGCGTTGGCTTTTGCGTCTGATGTGCCTGCTGTATTTGAGAATAAGACACTGGTGGAGTGAGCCTGAGTTCAAATTGTGGCTTTGGCTCTTCTACACTTGGTTTTTCTACTGTTAATTTTTCTGGCTGCGGCTGCTGCTCAGGCTGTTTTAATTCTATTTTCTTTTCCTGCTCTGGCTCTTTCAGCTCTGCTTTTTCCTCTGCCTCTTCTTCGTATAAATCAGGATTCTCCCTTCTTTTTATTGCATCTTCTATTATTGCTACTGTATGCCTTAGTTCTTCAATTTCTTCTGTTTCCGTATTTACAGAAATTCTCATTTTTAATTAAGCCAGATGAGTAGGTCACTATTTAAATAGTTTTGTTTGCTTAAGTAAATATTTTATATCTGAATAAATTGGGATTGATTTTATCTTATAATATCTTGTCAGGAAAATCCAAGTTAAGGCTACTATTAAAGAGCCGAAAATAATCCAAAATATATCATGTGTTTGCTGGAAGGTGCTGAAGCCAAATTTCTCTAAAACTGCGATTAGTATAATGATTCTTGCCATATTTATTGTGAAGATTATTACTGAGCCGAGAAGGAAAATTTTTATTCTTGTTTTTAGCTTTATGTCTTTTGTCAATACTATTAATAACAATAGAAGGAAGTATGCTGAGATTGCTGCGCATGCCTGGCTAAAGCGAATGTAATTTTCTGATGTTATAATATAGGGTGGGATAATGAAAGCTTGATAATTTATAAGCTTCAATAAAAAATAAGGAAGATATATTGTTAATGGGTAGAAAAACTTGCCTAGTAGATTAGATGTTATAATGAAAGGCACCAGCAACCTTATTATTAATGATATGTAATACATGAAGATTATTTACCATTATTTATTTAAATACGTGCGTGTTCTTTATTATTATGGCTATGATGAGAAATGTGCTGTTAATTTTGTTTTTTGTGCTTATGCTTATCAACTTCTTTTTTGATAGGGATGTTTTGAACTTTGTATCTAAAATCGAGAATGAAAATTTAGATTTAATTGCTAATGTGTTAAGCCATGCAGTACTTTTGATTATTGCTTTGTTTGCCTGCAGCTATATTCTGCGAGATAAAAAAAAGATTGTGTATTTTTGGAGCGGAGTCGGCTTTAGCTACGTTATCAGCCTGATATTGAAATTCTTGGTGCAGAGAGTAAGGCCGATTGAAAGCGGGCTGAGCAGCTCTGGTTTTCCTAGCAGCCATGCAACAGTATATTTCTTTATTTTTGCATTCATGGCTGGCTACTCTGAGAAATTTAAATATCCTTTTTTGACACTTGCTGTTCTAGTTTCTTTATCGAGGGTTTATTTAGGATTGCATTATTTAAGCGATGTCATCGGCGGGGGATTGTTAGGAATTGGGTTGTATTTGTTTTTGAAAAAATGGATAAAAACATAGAATTCAGAAGGCAGATTTTTCATTTAACACTTGGAGTGGTTTTGGTATTTTTGCTAGAAAGAGAAATTTTAGATTCGGTGAAAATGTTTGGCATGCTTCTTGTCGGATTTGTGATTTCTTTAATTTCTAAAAAATATAAGTTAGTAATTGTGAGCTGGTTCTTGAAAAATTTTGATAGGAAACAAGAGAGTTTGCCTGGATATGGTGCTTTGACATATCTTTTAGGAAGCATTCTTGCTTTTGGTTTGTTTAGCAAAGAGATTGCTTTAGCCAGCATAATGATACTTGCTTTTGGAGACAGCTTTTCTCATCTTGGGAGATTTGGGAGAATTAAAAATCCGTTCAGCAAGAGTAAGTTTTTAGAAGGGACTATTTTGGGTATTGCAGCTGGAACTCTTGGAGCTGCGCTGTTTGTATCTTGGAATGCTGCTTTTTTTGGAAGCTTGATAGCAATGGGTGTTGAGGGGCTAGAACTTGCGATTTTTAAAAAGAAGATAGACGATAATTTACTGATACCAATTGTTGCAGGGCTGATAATAAGTCTGTTAT
>CAYJRS010000059.1:0-3541 GCA_964372845.1 Candidatus Woesearchaeota archaeon
ATTAATCTCCCCCACTAGTTTTTTATTGTGAAAAATACGCATATATAAAAATGTTTGTGTCTCTGAAAAATAAAATTAACGCCCTGGCCGGACATAGAGTACAATGGAAACCGCTATAAGTTAATCGTAATTATTCTCTATATTTGTGACTGAAAACAATCTTCTCTAAATAGAGCTCTTGTTTAGAAGGATTATAAGAAAAAATTACCCTCAGTTTTCCGATCCAAATTCTACAACTTCCTGCCAAATCATAATGAAGATGTTTATATCTTGTTGGGTCTTCAGCTACCTCTTCAATCTTATCCTTTATCCTTTCTTGAAATTGTTTATCAAGTTTTTTAAAATCTTTAGAAAACTCTTTAGTAGGAAGAATTTTATAACTCATTCCAATCAACAAACTCTTTATTTTTTATCTGATCTTTTGCTTTTTCATACGACTGCATAAATTCATTATCACTCATTAATTCCAAAGATTCAACGATAGTATCAAATTCATTTTTTACTTTCACAAGATCTTGGATTGCTTGTTTATTTATTTGGATAGTAGCTTGCATTTTAACACCAAATTTATTTTTAAAATTAAGATTATTTAAATGCTTGTTTTCACTAAAAGATAATAATCATAATAGGGTCGCCCTGGCCGAGAAATTCAGAACCTTTCCGTGAACGCTTTCTGAAAGGGTTCATTTGAACTCGGGTTACGGCCTCGACAGGGCCGTGTGCTAGACCGGGCTGCACCACCAGGGCATAAACTAAATTTAGAATAATTCGTTTATAAAACTTTTTGAATTCCGCGTGGGCAGATTTGAACTGCCAACCTCAATCGATCTTGAAAAGATTTCAAGATTTTCGGTGGCGGCTGATTATAGATCATTCAAAGCCGATTCCAGCTCTGTCCTATAAAGACTATCATCTACAGCCGAAAGCTCTACCACTTCTCCCATCAGGAATTTCCCAATTAGATTGAGCTACACGCGGTTATAAAACTCAAAGAAATTTTATTTATAAATCTAACTTTTCTCATCCTTTTTTTGGACACAATTTCTTTTTAAAAAAACAAGCGAAGCCTAAATCGTTTCTTTTTGAGCTTAATTTTCTTTCTGAAAGAAAAGTAAGAAGCGAAGCGATTAAAGATTCTAACCCCTTCTCTCCTTCTCGCTTGTTTTCATAATCAAAGTCAGCTTATTAGACCTTTTATGATAATGCTTATCCCCGCTTTGATATTCGACAACAGCCTCTGGCAAGAGTAATCTTCCAATAATGCTCAATCTGCTCCTTGCAACGTAGCTTACAATTCTTTCTTCACCTCTCCTCAAACCATCAAGATCCCATACAAGTCTCATTCTTCCATCTGGGCTTTTCTGCATTCTCGTCGGTCTCATAGTGCCAAACTCATGATTTGAAGCAGCAATAAGTCTAGGCATATAGTCAATTATCCTTATCCTCTCAATTGCCCTATTCCCCTTATTTGTCAAATGCAGAATAATTTTAACGCCTCTGATCCCCTCTTTATCTTTGGTAACAGCAATCACTTTCTTAACAATCTTAACCTTCATTCTAGTAAGATAAAAGAAGATATAAACAAACAAGGCAATTACAAGCAGCACTAGCAGATAAGTTCCATATGGAAGAGTTACTACCACATCCTTGCTGTCTCCAGGCTCAAGGGAGAACCCCCATACTGCCAGGTATTTCCCATTGATTTTCTCAATAGAATCTGGCTCGACATTGAACCTCGCTGAAAATCTCTCGACAGTGCTCAACTCCAGTTTAATTTCCTGGTCGGTTTCCTCGCTTCCAGTGTTCTCTTTGGTAATGATTATTTTCTTGTTGAATTTGTTGCTTCTGAAAATAGTCTCGGTAACCTCAGTATAAGGAGATAAAACTACTTTCTCAGTTGCAGTTCCAAGAACGTATTTCCCGCTTTTAGCAGCTGCATTGAACACATATTCTCCAAGCTCGACATCGTCGTCGAATTCAAGCGGAAATCTCTCAACTCTCTTCTCATTCGCCTTTAATTTAAGCTCTCTATCAAAAGAAAACAAGTCGCTGTCAAAGCTTAGCTTAACATTCTCAATATCAAAATTGTATAAATTTTCAAGGCTTACTCTTGCAACCCCCCCTATCCTAGGATCGATTTTCCTGTCAACAGTGAGTTCAGTTCTGACGCTTTCTTCGCCAAAAGGAACTATCTCGACTTCAATAGGAATTTCTTTAGAGTAACTTTTATCTCTGCTTTCAACAACTACAATTAGCTTATAACTCGCAGGCAGTAAAAACCCTGTCGGATGTATGTTTATCCTCGCGCTTTTGCTAAATCCAGCACCAACACTTAAAATATATGGATCAGCTGTTACTCTCCATTTCTCGCCATAAAAGTTTTTAGCTATAAAGAAATCAATATCCTTGTTTAAGTTATTAGAAATAGTAAGCTCAAATTCAGCAAAATCATTCCCAGTTATCGCCCACTTTACCTTATCCACTTTGACTTCAATTTCCTTAACAGCCCTTTCCTGGGCATAGACAGTGAGGGAAAAAACCAATAATGCAAGAATAAACAATATCAAACCCTTTTTCATAGCATCAAATTATCAAATTATATATTTAAATGTTTTGTTGGGAAAAAATAAGAAAAAAATAAGAAAAAATTATATTAAGAACATGGACACCTGCGGTTTCCATTCACCTTCCCCTCACACTTTTCTTTAAAAAAGAAAACCGTGTCAAAAGAAACATTTTAGGGAATAAATTTTAAAGAACATTCAATTCATTTATCTTGTTAAAATATTTGACATTATTGGTTTTAAGAGAATAGCCGTTAACAAGTGCAATTGTACCGACGAGAACATCTCTAAATTCCAATGTATTTCCTTCTTTTTCCAATCTAGCAGAAATTTCTCCTGCTTTTTCAGAAGACTCAAGATTTAAGTTTTTAAGTCTTTCTTTTAGTTGGGGCTGCCAGGATTTGAACCTGGGTCGCAAGCTTTCCTGTTCATAGCCAGTAATCCTTACTTTCTCTAGGAAACCCCGAGCATCTTCCTCATGAAGAGTTTGAAGCCTAGACCAGACTAGCAGACAGCCCCTGAAAAGGTTTATATAAATGCAAGTTTTAAATTTTATGGAGGTGATTAAAGACAAAAAATTATTAATTGCAGGAATAGATAATGGCTCTACAAAAGGTTATGCTTTGCTGGATCTAGATGGCCAGTTAATTAGAATTAATTCTTCAAAAAAATTTACATTAGCGTCGATTACAAGAGAAATCTCAACACACGGAAAAGTTGTAAGGATAGGAAGCGATGTAGATCGTTGCCCTCAGTTTATCAAAAAAATAGCAGCGTCATTAAATGCAGAAATCTACATACCAAAAGAAAATATTCTCATAAAAAAGAAAAATCAATTAAGCAGCGATTACCTTAGAGAAAAGAAATTAAGAGACAAAATAAAACTAAAAGACCATCACCAGCGGGATGCATTGGCAGCAGCAATCCTAGCATTGAAATCAATGAATCCTTTATTAAACAAAATAAATAATCATCTC
>CAYJRS010000060.1:0-3537 GCA_964372845.1 Candidatus Woesearchaeota archaeon
TCAGGAGATTAAAGAGGTTTTTGATGGTGAAAAGATAGCTCAGAAGTATTCTAAATTATTAAGGCATGAATTGCTAATATAGGGACGTTATGATTATCATTAAATTCTTTAGTGGGAATTTCTATTGTTCATCCTTGTGATACAGATCCAGAAATACAATCTTGTCTTCATTTTGTTTCTGCAGATTATTTATTTTATTTTCATGCTGCCTTAGCTTTTGTACTATCAGCATATTATCCCTTTTTACTCTCCTGAAAGAATCCCTTGTTTTTCTCAAAGTTCTCTGAACACTATAAACACTATAGGAAACCTTATATATTATGTAGTTTTTACATAGTATTATGGTTAAAATACATAATACGAAAGATAGAATATTGAAGCTGCTATTATCAAATAGAAATAAGGAATTTACTATAAGGTCTATTTCTAAGAACATACACCTCGATTACAAAACCGTCTATATAGCTGTAAATGACCTAATTAAAGAAGATGTCGTCTTAGGTAGGAAAATTGGACAGACAGTTTTATGCTTGAGAAATGATAAAAAATTTAACGCCGATGTTTTTAGAGCAGAGATGATTAGAAAAGAAGAATTATTAAGAGATAAAAACCTTTCTGTTTTAGATAGCTATTTTAAGGAGATCAGAGACCCATTTTTTATATTGCTTCTCTTTGGATCCTATGCCTTGGGAAGGGCTAGAAAGGACTCGGATATTGATATAATGCTAATTACTAATGATGAAAAAATAAAAAATGATGTGAAAAGTAAAGTTTCGCTTATCCCTTTAGATATTCATCTACTTGATTTTTCTTCAGAAGAATTTTTATCTATGTTAAAAACAACTGAGTTTAATGTTGGGAAAGAGGCTTTTAATAATAACATTATCTTATCCGGTGTAGAAGATTATTATAGGTTAATAAAAAATGCTTGATGAAAAGAGAATAAAAGAAGCGGAAACCAGTATTAAAGGATATTTAGACGATGGACTAATTCGGAAGTTTAAAACATACAGAAATGAAATAATGCAAACTTATCAAAGAAATTATCAAGAGTCTATTGATGTTGCTCAAAAAATATTTGACCAGAATCTGTCAAATTTATGGACTATTGTTATCTCATACTATTCTATGTATTATATTGCTAATGCTGTTTTGTATAAAATTGGATATAAAGTAGGTTCTAAGGTAAGCCATAAGGTAACTGCAGATGCGTTAATTATTTTTGTTAGAAATAAATTAAAAAAAGAATTATTAGCAGATTATGAAGAAGCAAAAGAAGAGGCACTTGAGATTATTGGTAGAAAAACTGACGAAATAATTGAAAGTTATGATAGAGAGATGGATAAAAGGTCAACATTTCAATACGAATCCACTGAGGAAATTAAAAGGGCGAAGGCACAAACCTCTTTAGAAAGAGCTAAAAGGTTTATCTTTGAAATGAAAAAATTGTTACCTTAAAAAATAATGTATATGCTAATAAAAATAGCGACATCTTCTTTGATTTAACTTTCTTCTCTGTTCTTTATTTACTTTTTCTGTAAACTCTCATTGGCTCTGATTCTGAGATTTGTTTTTCTAAATTTTTGATTCTATTTTCATGATGCATTAGCTTTTGTACTATCAGCATATTATCCCTTTTTACTCTCCTGAAAGAATCCCTTGTTTTTTTCTTATGGTCTTTATGATCGATGAGTAAAGATCTATGATGGGTACTCTTTTTCAACAGCCAATCTATTATCTTCATGCTTATAAATAGAAATTCTTTATATTTATATTTAACTGTTCTTGGAGGTTTGTGTAGTACATGAAACTATTCTTCTAATAACCACTTCCATAAAGAGATATATTTTATTTTTTTTCCTTTAACTCTCTCTTCTGCTTCATAATCCCAAGTTATAATTACTAAGTCTTTACATTTCAACTCTTCGCTGCCTTTAAGTAAAGATTTAATTTCCCTTTCTTTAATTTCTTCTTTAGAGTTAACAAAACTAACTTGTATTAATTGCTTAATCTTATTTCTTTCTTTTAAAACAAAATCCACTTCATGCTGCTGAGCATTCTTCCAGCAATATACTTCCATATTTAGCTTAAGATTTTTTCTCCTTTGCAGTTCAATGGCCACAGCATTTTCAACAATCCTTCCCCTATCTTCAGAAAATTTGAATCCTATAGAGTCTATCAATCCAGTATCTATAATATAAAATTTTTTAGGAGCAATAAATTGCTGTTTTAATTTGAAATCAAATCTTTCAATTTTTATAATTAAGAATGCTTCTTCAAAGTAAGAAATCCAATTTGAGACTGTTGAAATATGCTTGATTCCTAAAATTTTTGAAAGCTTACTATATGTAATTTGATTAGCAGAATTTGAGACAATATATCTTCCCAATTTTTTTAATTCATCTACCTTCTTAATTTTATGTCTAAGCAATATATCTCTTGTAAGAATATCTTCATAGATCTTAGCACTCATTGATTTACCAAACTTGTAGACTTCTGGAAATCCTCCGTCTTCCAAATACTTTCTCAAATGATTTAATAGAGAGGATTTTTCCTCTGTTGTGTATATTTTCTCTGTCTTAAAATCTTTTAATTGTAAAAATTCTCTAAATGAGAATGGAAACAATTGAATATCTAAATGTCTTCCAGTTAAATGTGTGGCTAATTCCCCTGACAAAAGTTTAGAATTACTTCCAGTTATTATAATCCTTTTTGTTCTCCTCAATCTTGAAGCAAATAACTCCCATCCTTTAACATTATGAACTTCATCTAAAACAATAAATTCAACATTACCATATAATTCATAAAATGCTTGGAGAACCTTATCAAGATCTTCTGTTCTTAGTCCACTAAGCCTTTCATCATCAAAATTTATATAAGCAAATTTGCTGTTTTTCTCAAGCAGATATGAAAAGATAGATTTACCACATCTTCTAACTCCTGTAATTATTAGAATGTTAGGATACCTCAAAAAACTTTTAGCCTTTTTAGTACTCTCTCTTATAATAATTTTTTCTTCTTTTTCAATTTTCTCCAATTCCTGCCTTTGTTCCTTAATTATGTTTTCTATGTTCATTTTAATTATAAACTTCTTAGTTTTATAATATAAAGCTTATTTAAAAAGCTTTCTATTATACTAGAAAGCTTTCTGTTTTTACCCTTCTGAAAGAATCCCTTGTTTTTTTCTTGGGTCTTTATGGTCAATAATCAGAGATTTGTGATGGGTGCTCTTTTTCAACAGCCAATCTATTATCTTCATATAAAAATATAGATAATTCTTTATATTTATATTTATATTTAACTGTTCTTGGAGGTTTTCCTATACGGTATCTTGAAATTAGAAGAAGGATTAGTGTTCAGTAATATTTTAATCATAATAAAGTATTTAAAGCTTGAAAGAAATGTATTCTAAATGGTGATTGAAAGTCTAGTAAATCCTGCCAAGGCTGAGGGTCGGCCATGGGAGACGTTTTTCCTTGGGTTTTTATATGCGAGTATTGCTGTTTTTTTGAGCTTGTGGATATTTCAAGATTATTC
>CAYJRS010000061.1:0-3464 GCA_964372845.1 Candidatus Woesearchaeota archaeon
GTTGTAAGAATACTATAAAATACTTTCTATTACACCTCCTGTGCAGGGGAGATAAATAATATAAGTTATTTTTCTTATGGGAAATTAAGGAGAAACGAAAAATGCCATTTTGTGGATTTAATCAAGAAATGTTGGAAGGAATAGATAAATTCCACACAGGTTTAGTGGAACATGGAATTTTGGAGCGCTCTAAGAAAAAGAAACAAACAACGGAACAAACAATAAATATAGAACTTGTCGATATGAAAAATTTCTTGAAAGAAACACATCACATTCAAGATTCAGAGATGAGAGAACTAACAGAGACTTTGGCAAAATATGTCTGCGTTTATTACAAGTTTATTCAGAAAAAAGGGGTTAATGATTACAAAAAAATTGTTCAATTTTTGAATAACTATTACTACAAGATGGATGATAAATATTATTCTGAATTAGAAGGCAAACCAAACTCTATGAAACATTTAGCTCTTTACTTAAATGAAATAGGGGGCATGAATTAAAATGCCAATGTGTGGATTCAACCAAAAGATGCTCGAAGGATTAGCAGCCTTCCAAGAAGGATTAGTGGAGCATGGGTTATATGAGCGTTCGAGAGAAACGGGCCAGACTTATGAGCAAAGATTAGAGGAAGAATTGTCTGATATGGATAGATTTTCTAAGGCGATGCCTAAAATAAATGACCCAGAAATGAGAGACATTACTGTGGGGCTTTCGACCTTTGCCAGAGCTTTTTATAGATTAGCAAGAAGAAAGGGATTAGATAATTATAGAGAAACCGCTTCGGCAGTAAATGACTACTTTGTTGAAATGGACAGAAAGTTTTATAGAGAATTACAAGGTCAACCTGATGACATGAAGAAATTAGTAGAGCATCTTAATGGAATACCTGTTTAACGTCCTATCTATTTTTCTTTTTCTCTCTATAAAAGAATCTATTCGCTATTTTTTTATTGATAAAAATACACTTATCCACTTCATTAATTAAATTTCTTGAGGCAAGCTCATTAAAAGAAACCATTTCTACTTCTTTTTTCTTATCTTTTACATATTTTACTAATTGGGAAAAATCGCCGTCTCCCGAAAACAAAATAGCTTTGTCGTATTTATTTTCCCAAGCGTGATTTAACATATCCAATGCTAAATAAATGTCATCACCCCTTATTGTGTAATATTCTTCATCTTCTTTGGTAAACCTCTTTTGCCTTTTGCACAAAATAACTCTACATTTAGGAATTTTTCTCAATCTTGCGAGTAGTTTCTGCTGTTCTTTGAATCTTCTAGGATTAACATCTTGTTTTAGTGAAGCATTGTAATAGAAAACACCTACCAATTCATCTTTACCAACAATCATTTTGATATAATTTTCAAAGTCAAAGTGATAGTCAGAATATTTTGGATTCAACGATTTTATACCATAAACAAAGTTAGCACCATCAATATAAACAGAAACCCTTTTTACCATTTTAATAAAGTCCGGTATTACCGAAGTAATAGCCGGGAACACGCTTGCGGGATGTCCGAAGACTTAAGGCATTCCCTGATACCTTAGTTTATACAATTCTTACAGTTATTTAAGCTTTTCGTAAGTCAAATTTTCTGAAATCAAAAATCTTCTTTTTCAGAAAAAGAAGCAAAAATATCTCAACAACTTCTCTTATACATTGCCCACCCTGAAAGAAAAATTAAAACTCACGAGGTCGCTTCTTGCTTCACTCGTGCCTTTCGCTTCGCTTCGGGTTGCTCACTTTCCAGAAAGAAGAACAACAGCCCAGATAGATTTTTGCTTTTTAAGATATTCCATAATTTCTTCTTTTTTTGTTGGTGTGATATTTCTGAATTTTAGGGAAAAGAGGTTTTAATATTTATCACCTTATATATCTCAAACCTTAACAATTCTTTTAAACGCATAACTAGTGTTAAATGGAATGTATATTGACACTCACGTTCATCTTAGGGACTTTAAGCAAGGGCATAAGGAAACAATTAAGCATGGCCTGGAAGTTGCGCGTGATTCTGGTTTGGATGCGGTGTTTGATATGCCTAATACTGATCCGACCATAACAACTCGTGAAATATTTCTGGAAAGGCTAAAACTGGCTAAAGATTCTGATGTTCCTGAAGTTTTTTATGGAGTTTATCTCGGCGCAACTGCTGATTCTGAACAAGTTAAGTTTATTGTTGATATTTGCCGGGAATTTGAGCAGGCTGTTGGGATAAAAATGTACGCAGGGCATTCTGTTGGAAATATGGGTATAGTTAGAAAAGAGGACCAACATAAAGTTTACTCTGTACTGGCAAGGGAGAGTTATAATAAAGTTTTAACTATTCATTGCGAAAAAGAATCAGAAATGACTCACTCTTTATGGGATCAGTCACATCCTATAACTCATTGTTTCGCCCGCCCAGAGATTGCAGAGGTGGAATCTGTAAAAGATCAAATAGAATTAGCAGTTGATGCAGGTTTTAGAGGCAAATTGCATATTGCACATATTTCCTCTCCTGGAGCTGTGGAAATTGTGTCAGACGCAAAATCAAAAGGCATAGATATTTCATGCGCAATATGCCCGCACCATTTTATCTATGATTGGAATCAAATGCGTGGAGAGAATGGATTGCTGTTAAAAATGAACCCTCCCTTAAGAGAGCCTTATTCTCGAGAAAAAATGCTTTCTCTTTTAAGAGACGGAAAAATTGATTGGGTAGAAACAGACCACGCTCCTCATTCTTTGACAGAAAAAACATCACATCCTTATATGTCGGGAATTCCAGGGCTTCCCTGGTGGCCCTTATTTGAAGAATACTTAAGGCGCTATAATTTTACAGATACACAAATACAGGGCATAACATTTAATAATGCAAGAAATAGATTTGGATTGGATATTAAAATGTCTAGAAGAAAAATTGTTGACAGAAGGATGGATTACCCTTTTAACCCATATGGGCCTCTTGAAGAACAATTGGGAGTGAAATGAAAGCAACAACATTAGCAAAATTAGAAGGTTTTGTTAGACCATTTTTAACAAGCGGAGATCCTCAAAAAGTTGTGGAAACTTATTCTAAAGGAAGACTGGATTTTTTGGCAGAATTAAAGGAAGAGGTTCCAACGATAGCATATACTCCTCCGGAAAGTTTATCTAGAGAACTATGGGGAATTAAGTTCCGCTCCCCTATTTTTAATGCTGCTGGCATGTTCAAAAACGGCGAGTGCTATGAAATGGTTGCCAGGCAAGGTGCAGGAGCATATTTGGGAGGGACAGGAACATGGAATGCTAGAAGAGGAAATACTTGGGAGAAGAAAGATAAAGACGAAAAAACGGGTGAAGAAAGAGTTGTTGAAAGTATTTACCTACCATTTGTGCCTTATCCAAGATCCCACTCGGCATCTAATTGGTTAGGTTTACCTAATGATGGGGATGAGGTAAATTCTTTAAGAGCTCAACAATTTAAAAGACTTGATGGTACTC
>CAYJRS010000062.1:0-1728 GCA_964372845.1 Candidatus Woesearchaeota archaeon
ATTATAATAAGACCATGAGTACCAAAATAAATATGGGGCCAGAGGTTTGTTTATTAAATCTGCTATGTAGAAAGGTGCTGCTGCTATTTGATCCACTATTAAGCCTAATGCGGTTGCGAGAAAATAAAATGCATACTTTTTTGTTTTAATTAGGAAGTAGATCGCTAGTAGGATTATTCCTAAAAAGATATGGTGGAACTTATCTTGCCATATTATGCTTGCTTCTGGAATAAAAACTGGAATGTAAAAAATTAGAATTCTTATTATGATAATTGTTGCTAAGAAAACTATTATGAATTTCTTAAATTGTTTTTGGGCCTTTGAAGTAACCATCTTGTTTGTGTTTTGTATTTTGCAGCGCTTCTTGTTGCGTTAAACCTTTTTTGGGAATGTCTTCTCTTGTTACATTTTTAACTTCTATCGGGTGGAATGATGGAGGCAAATTTCCGACTGGTGCTTTTTCTATTTCAGAGAAATAAGTTAGGATCTCTTTTAGCTGCGGAAGAAATTCTTTTATTTCCTGCTCTGTCAACTTCAATCTTGCGTTTTTTGCTACTTTTTCTATTAATTGCCTGTTTACCTGCATTGATTTAGCTATTATTAGAATGCTTTTAAATTTTACCTCTTTTTTGCTATATCAACTTTTATATGCAAATCTGAAAGCTGCTGTGGTGTTGCCTCTGATGGCGAGCCGTCCATTGGATTCTGTGCAGCTTTGTTTTTTGGGAATGCGATTACTTCCCTTATATCTGTTATGCCTAGAAGCATTGCAACAACCCTATCAAACCCTATACCCATTCCTCCGTGCTCTCCGCTTGCATAATGGTATGCATCTAATAAAAATCCAAATTTTTCCCTTGCTTCTTCTTTTTTTATTCCGACGACATTTAGCATCTTTTCCTGCAGATCTGGATTGGAGATGCGTATTGAACCTGATGCCAGCTCAGTTCCATTCAAGACCAAGTCGAATAAATTACCATAGACTTTTGAAGGATCTTTATCTATAAATTTTAAAGTGTCTTTCGTCGGGCTTGAGAATATATGGTGCATTGCTTCCCATTTATTTTCTTCCTCATTCCATTCAAACAATGGGAAACGAGTAATCCAGCAGAATTTTAACTCGTCTTTATTTACCAAGTCAAGCTTTTTTGCAAGCTCTTTTCTTAAACCTGAGAGGATTTCATTTGCTTTTTTCTTTTTATCTGCTACGAAGAATATTGTTGAATCCTTCTTCGGCTTTAATTTTGTTAAAAGCGATTTTTGAACACTTTCAGGGAAGTATTTTACTATTGAGGACTCTAGGATTTTCCCGTCGTATTTCATATAAGCTAAGCCTTTTGCTCCCAATTCTTTCTGCGAAAAATCTATCAAGGAATCTATTTCTTTTCTTCCAATTGCT
Organism: Candidatus Woesearchaeota archaeon; assembly: GCA_964372845.1. GTDB lineage: Archaea > Nanobdellota > Nanobdellia > SCGC-AAA011-G17 > ARS1403 > JACPIN01. The sequence goes on from CAYJRS010000062.1 coordinate 1,400, forward strand.
TTTTCAACTACTAAAGACTTTACAACTTCTGCCTTTTTGAACACTTCAAAATCTGATTTTTTTACTATATCTGTTATCGTAGTTAATTCTAAATTATATCTTAGATCAGGCTTCTCTGTTCCGTACTTTTCCATTGACTCTTCATAATCGAGGACTTGGAATTTTTCCTTGATTTCTTTTCCTAAAGTTTTTTTCACAATTTGTTTCATCAATCTCTCTACTAAATCCATTATGTCTTGCTCATTAACAAAACACATCTCGAAATCCAGTTGAGAATGCTCTGGCTGCCTGTCAGATCTTAAGTCTTCATCCCGCATGCATATTGCTGG
>CAYJRS010000062.1:1828-3333 GCA_964372845.1 Candidatus Woesearchaeota archaeon
AACGATATTTTAATCTCAATTCTTCTGCAGGAACAATACGGTCATCTATTTCAAAAGGCGGTGTTTTTGCTTTTGCCAGGATATTTAATTTTGAAACGAATACTTCTATTTCTCCTGTTGGAAGGTTTTTATTTTCCATTCCTTTTTTCCTTTCTTTTACTTTTCCTGTTACTTGGATACAAAACTCACGCTTTAAAGAATCAGCCAGCTCATATGTTTCTTTGTTAAAATCCGGGTCGAACACTATTTGTGTAAAACCGTATCTATCGCGTAAATCTATGAAAATTATTCCGCCATGATCACGGCGAGAATTTACCCAACCGCATAGTGTTACTTCTTTGTTTACGTCGCCTTTTCGTAACTGTTCGCAGGTATGCGTTCTCATTGAAGTTTTTAGCATTAGCTATTGAGTATACAGCATATCTTTTAAATGTTTTCTCACCTATTAATTTAGTGGCGAAATATTTATAAATAAGAAATTCTTATTGTAAGAAAGTAAGATTATGGAGGTTAAAATGATTGAATCTGTAAAAATGAGCTCAAAAGGCCAAATTGTAATTCCTCAAAGCATAAGAAAAATGGCGCATGCTGAGGAAGGGACTATGTTTGTAGTTATTGGAAGTGGAGATACTATAATTTTGAAGAAAATACAAACTCCCTCTAAAGAAGAAATTTTGAAGAAACTGAATAGAATGGCTAAGAAAGGAAAAGAAAAATTAGAGAAATTGGGAATAAAGGAAAGCGATATTCCTGATATTGTTCATAGGCATAGGGAAATTAGATGAAAATTACAGTGGATACTAATTTTCTTATTTCTTCTACTCAATGGGGAAATAGTGTTAGCCGTAGATTATTAGATATAATGATAGAGAAAGATATAGAAATTTATATCACTGATTTTGTAATCGAAGAATTTTCCAGAGTTCTTAAGAGAGATTTTAAATATGATGAAGAGGATGTAGAAAGATTTATAGAAATCGTTTTATCATTGACCAAATTAGTTGTTACTAAAAATGAAATTAATATAATCAAAGATGATCCTAGTGATAATAAGATAATTGAATGTGCTTTAGAATCCGAGTCTGATTATATTTTGACTTATGATAAGCATTTGTTAAATATTAAAGAATATAAAGGAGTTAAAATAATAAAACCAGAAGAGTTTTTGAAAGTGGTTTTTAATTAATATGAAATGTCCAACATGTAACAAAGGAGAAATGGAAAAAATTAAAGATGCTATAAAGCAGGATGGATTAGAATTTGAAGCATTTAAATGCAAAACTTGCGGTGAAGAGATTATGGATATGAAGCAGCTTAAAGCATTAGCATGCAAATATAGAAAGATGAGAGATGCTAAGGAAATAACTTTTGCAAAATGGGGAAATAGCATTGCTGTAAGGATACCAAGTGATCTTGTTGAAGAATATAACATTTCCTCTGGTAAACACGGATGGCTTACTAAAGACAAAGAAGGGATGAAAATTATTCCATCTTAACTTTTATTT
>CAYJRS010000063.1:0-1606 GCA_964372845.1 Candidatus Woesearchaeota archaeon
AAATTTTGGAAGCCCGTATGTAAGATCAGGGTTAATAGTAAACTGCAACGGCTACATTGTAGGAGCAGAGACAACAGGTCCTGAAATGCAAAGGATAGATGAAACACTCGGCTTCATTTAGGCTTTGTGCAAGAATAACCGATCCTCACATTAATTCATGACTTTAAGTTTTTCGCATTTTTCAAAGTCAAGCCAAGTATCAGTCTCAAAGATTTCGGTAAATAGTCTGCATGTTGTAATGCTCTGCAGTTGTCTTTATCAATTCTCCAAAGTAAGTGGTTGGAGTTAATAAGGTTAAGTATAACAACCGCGCAAAACAACACAATAAAATAATTATAACCGCGCAAAACAACAATTTACATTGCAAATAGCCATTATAAACTTATAAACAACCGCGCAAAACAAAGATTTAAATAGTATGAAATCTGCGTAATGTTATGGTATGGACAAAACCAAAAGGTTACAGCAAATCTAAAGTAGATTGTGCAGGAGATATTTTAATTAGTGAAACAAGTTCTCCTGAGGAAAAAGAGAAAGCTCTTGAAATATTAGATAACTGGAGGGCGATTCATAGATACCCTATGCATATATTTAAGAAAAGATTAAAGAGAGTTTCAGAAAAGATAGATAAAGAAGCATTAGCAGTTCAGAGACTGAAAAGATTACCTTCTATTCTCAAAAAACTACAAAGAAGATATTATGGAAATGAGCCAACTATGAAACTTTCACAAATGCAAGATATTGCTGGTTGTAGAGTGGTCATGCCCAATGTTGAATTAACAAGAAGGCTCTATAAGGAAGGTTATATTCGGGGGGACTTGAAGCATAAAAAAGTAAATGAGAAAGATTATATAACTAATCCAAAAGAGGACGGTTATAGGAGTATTCATCTAATATACAGATATAGAAGTGATAAAGAAGGGAAGAAAGATTATAATGGATCACTTGTAGAAGTTCAGATAAGGTCTAAATTACAGCATTTGTGGGCTACTGCAATTGAAACAGTAGATTTTTTCACAAGGCAGGCAATTAAATCTAGTGAAGGTCAAAAAGAGTGGATGGATTTTTTTAGATTGGTGAGTTCCGCATTTGCTATAATGGAGAATACTCCCTTTGTCCCAAATACTCCAACAGATGAAAAAGAGTTATATTCTCAAATTAAGAAAAAAGAAAAAGAATTACAGGTAATTAAAGTTATGGGTGGTTGGGCTCAAGCTGTTCAGGTTTTTGAAAAAGCATCTAAAGAAAGGCCTAATTTGCAATTCTTCTTATTAGAATTAGATATTACTGGAGAAAAGCTTAACATAACAGGTTATACAAAGGGGCAAGAAGAAAAAGCAATTTCTGATTATGCAAGAGCTGAAAAAAGAAATCAGGGAAAGAAGGAATATGATGTTGTTCTTGTCGGAGTAGATGCTACAAATGACCTAAGAAAAGCTTATCCAAACTATTTTGCGGACACTAAAGAGTTTTTAGAGAATTTAAAAAAAATATTAAATAAAACAGAATAATTTTTTGTTAATTTTATCACATTTAATGCACTAAATAATTTTTGTGCAAAATGCCCAATTATTGTGAGAAACTTCAATCTTCACCATTTATTGTG
>CAYJRS010000063.1:1706-3326 GCA_964372845.1 Candidatus Woesearchaeota archaeon
TTATTGTGAGAAACTTCAATCTTCACCATTTATTGTGCAAGCTATTCATTTAAAAAGGTTTATAAACTATTTTCTGGAAGAATTCTTTACTGTGGAATATGTCTGAACAGGAAAATTTACAACGATTTAGAGAATATCTTGATAATGAAAAATATAGAGAAGCATATGATATTTTTATACAAGATAGAGAGAAAATAGTCTCTACTTTAAGTGATGATGAAATATTAAGTGCCTTTACATCTTTCTTTAATCTTGGGATGAGAACAGAAGCTGAAAATTTCTATAAAGCAGTTCAAAGATTTTCAAAAGATAAAAGATATTTAGAACTTACTGATCTCCTTTTTGAGGTTGCAGGAAGAAAGTCTATTGCTCATCATCATCAAAGTCCCCCTCTAGATTATTTTGTAAATAAACTGACAAGTAAAAATTTAGAAAATTCTTACGGAAGAAAAGCAGAAATCGTGGGATTATATGAAGAGAGAGCAAAACAAGCCTTATCTACAATAAAAGAATATGTTGATGTAGCGAGAAAAGAAGGAGTTAGTAGTTTTGATGCAGAATTCCTTTTACAAACTAACGATACTCATGCAAAGGTCAGCAAATCTTTTTTAGGATTACTACGAAATAAAGATCAGGATGCAGTCAAAAAAGTTTTAGAGCAAACAGGAACATATATTGATATGATTTATAAATATGGAATAGATTCAGATAAAACAAGAGATTTTCTTATCTATAGTTTAGGAGAAGATAAAGAATTACAATCTACTTTATTTTCTGCCTTTAATATATTTAGAGTTTCAAAGCTTTTCACAGATTCAAAATTAGAAGATTTAGCTACATCATTTAAAAATCCAGAAGAAGGTAAATTTAATCTAACTGAAGAAGAGAAATTAGATTATATTTTGAGAACTGGAGAAAGTATTGAGGACTTTGAAGACAGAGGCGAAACTTATGCATTAATCCTTACTGGCAAAATTACTCACGAAGAAGCATTAGAAAGAATAGGGATTACACAAGAGGAATATGAAAGAAAGGCCAGAAAAGCAGAAATTTTATGTAATTATATAAATATAGTTAATTCTGGAAAAACAAGTGAAGCAGTAAAATTTAAAGAGGCTTTACCTGAAGAAGATAGAAAACCCTTAGAAGATTTTGATGTACTAAATGAAATAATCTTTAGAGAAAAAAGAAGTAAAAAAGATAATGTGGAAGAATAACCAATGTCGTCAACACAAGAAGAACAGGAAAAGAAGTTATTGGAATTTCAGATTTTAAGCTCGCAATTAGAGCAGTATCAGGCACAGCTTGTAAACCTCCAGCAGCAAAAACAGAATCTAACAAATTTATCTGCATCTCTTGAAGAAATCTCAAGGCTGAAAAAAGGAGATGAATTTCTAAGCCCATTAAGCTCAGGAGTTTTAGTAAAAACAGAATTGAAAGAGCAAGGAAAAATTCTGATGGCAGTTGGTGCAAACGTGATTGTAAAAAAGAAAATAGAAGAAGCAAAAACTTTTATTCAAGAGCAGGAAAAGCAAATAACGCTGCTAATGTCCCAGCTAAAATCAGAAGCAGAAAAATTAGCGCAAGTAGTTTACTCTCTTCAGCAGGAGTTAGGATAAT
>CAYJRS010000064.1:0-3223 GCA_964372845.1 Candidatus Woesearchaeota archaeon
GACCAAGAAGTTTATAAATTATATAATCTAACTAAAGAAGAAATAAAAATTATAGAAGATAGTTTAAAGGAAGGTGATTGAATGCCAGGAGCTAGAAGCTTGGAAATAGAAGTCAATCCTGAAGTTTTAAATTGGACTATCAAGAATTCTGGGTTTTCTACAGAACAAATCTCTAATAGATTAAGGATAAATCCCGATTTATTAGATGAATGGCTTAAAGGGGCAAGAAACCCAGAATTAAAAAAATTAGAAAGGCTTTCACAGGTTTTAAAGAGACCTTTAGCTGTATTCTTCTTACCTAACCCCCCAAAAGAGAAACCCTTACCCAAAGATTATCGTATGATTCCCGATAGGGTCGGGAAGTTTGATACTAAAACTTTATTGGCAATTAGGAGAGCAAGGAGACTTCAAAGAATAACCAAAGAACTATCAAGAAACTTAAACTCTCAGATGGAATCTAATGTTTTCTCTACTACGCTATCTGAAAATCCAAAAGCAGCTGCAAAGAAATTTGTTGAGCTATTCAATATTAACAATGATGTTAGGAAAAAATGGAAGACTCCTTATGATGCTTTTAATTTCTTTAGGAATTTAATTGAGGATAAAAACATCCTTGTCTTTAAGATGTCTATGCCTCTTGAAGATGTAAGGGGGTTTACTTTAGATGGCTCTCCTGCTGTTGTTGTAGTTAATTCTAAGGATTTACCTGAGGCTCAAGTGTTCAGCTCTCTTCATGAATTAGGTCATGTAATTTTGAATAAACCAGGGTTAAGTATACCAGATAATGCACTATTCCAAAAAAATGTAGATAGTGTTGAAAAATGGTGTAATGAATTTGCATCTGAAATTCTGCTACCTAAAGAATATGCAAAAGAATATTTTGAAGAAAATAAGGAAAAATTAGTTGAAACAAAAACATTGAATTTATTGTCAAGGAAACTGAATATCAGCAAAGCGATGCTTCTCTATAATATGTATAAATTGAATTATATAAATTATCATAGATATAATGAAGTTCTTGGAAGATATAATCCATTAAAGCCTGTTTCAAAAAAAGAAAAGAAAAAATCTAGTGGAGGTGTTAGTCCAGATAAGAGGTGTTTAAGTGAAAGAGGGCAGATTTTTGTTTCTCTGGTGTCTAAAAATATAGACAAGGGTTTGATAACAAGGAGTGATGCTATTGATTATTTGTCTATTAAATCGAAAAATCTAGAGAAGGTTATGAGTAAAGCAGAAAAATGAAGAAACTTAATTTTTATGTAATCGATACAAGTTCTTTAATTGATTTTAATATACGTTATCCTATGGATGTATTTCCTAATTTATGGAATAAGGTTGAAGATTTAATTAAAAGAGGAATGTTAATTGCACCAAAAGAAGTATTTAATGAAATTGCCGTAGGAGATGATGCGTTAAAAAGATGGGCAAAAAAACAGAAAAGGTTTTTCAAAGAATTAGACAAATCGCAGATACAAATAGTGAAAGATATTTTAAAGCAATATCCTTCGTTGGCTAAACCAAGTAAAGAGGGTCCAAATGCTGACCCATTTATAATAGCTCTAGTGCTTTCTTTAGTAAAAGACCCTCAACAAACACTTTCTCCATCTGTTAAGAAACGGATAATTGTGACGGAGGAACAATTAAGAGGAAATGCAATTAAGATACCTTTTGTATGTAAAAGTTATGGTATTGATTGTATAAATATTGTAGAGATGTTTAGAAGTGAAGGATGGAAGTTCTAAAAAATGATAATTCTTATAAAAGTTCCTAATATATGATTATTAATGATATTCAAACTATCCCCCTTTGGACTATCATTAATGGAAGAAGGTCCTGAAAGTGTGAAGATCGTGAATGGTGTAAATAATGAATGAAAAATTAGACTACTTTTAGAAACATTTTTATCATTGTTAGGTAAATTTTGAAATTACTTTTATATAATCTTTGTTTAATCCGCTTAGTCTGAAGATTATTACCTCTTCTAAGCTATGATTAGATGCAACCTCTATCTCTTTTTGTAAATTTTCAGGTGTTATACGATGTCTCTCGTCATGTATTCCGGAAGCTATTAATCCGAGACCTAAACCAGTTTTTCTTTTTGCATATTGGACTGTTTTTCTTTCAAATAATCTATCTACAATGAAATCAGGTAAAACTCTCCTCCTATAACTAGAATAATACATTTTTATTTTTTGGTTTCCAAATTCTTCATGATCAAATGAAAGACCAAGATATTTAAGTAGCCAGTCAGGGATGTAAGATATTTCGACTGTTGAAATTGTGAGGTTATAATCTTTAGCATCTCGAATAAACTTAGTTATATAGCCTTTATTACGTCCAAAATCATTAAACCTAAATAATCTTGACCTTTTTACTGATGGTTCTAAGTCAATTAGGACTTTAAGTTCTCTCTTATCTTTTCTGTCTTTAATCTCTTCAAAAACCCTTTCTAATGCTTGGGGATCTGACCAAGGAGAAATCCAATACCCTTCTTCTTTTTCTAATGTGGGCCAATATATAACCTCTTTGATGCGATTATTTCTTGTTTTGAATTGCTCTTCAAAGTCATAAAACTCTGAGATATTTTTCGCTGCTACATAGACTTTTGTGTTAAAATCTATTTGAGCAATTTTCTCCAAGGTTGTTTCATTAGGAAACTCTTCAAAAAAACTTATTGTAGGAGTTGCTATAGTTGATACCATACTAAGTAATGCACTTATCATCAAAAGGAACAAAAATCTTTTCATTTTTAGGATATAAATTTATTGAAGACTTTAAGGTATTTTCTATTTAGACCTCCCAAACGAAAAATAATTACTTCTTTTACATTATTGTTCATTGCAATTTCCAAATCATTTTTTAGTTTTTCTGGAGAGAGAATTGGTTCTCCTCCTGATATCCCCGTTGCTATTACTCCGAATGCAGGTATAAACTTTTCCTTGTATTTTTCTTTGTAGTCTTTAATTTTCTCCTCTAAAAATTTTCTTGGAAAAGGCCACATTGATGTGTAAAACATCTTTATCATTTTGCTGTTGTATTTTATTGGATTGTAATTTAAACTTAGAAACTTCATCCAATTTTTAATTGGAAAATATTCTGCAGTGTAAACATTTTTGTGCTGCTCTATAAAATTTGCAATGAATCTTTTATTTCTTGCGAAGTTGTGAATTTGTGTAAAATAAAGTTTTGAATTTTGTGTTGTTGGCAATTCTAAATCTATCAT
>CAYJRS010000065.1:0-2919 GCA_964372845.1 Candidatus Woesearchaeota archaeon
ATAAAACCCCTCCAAACCCCCCGCCCCCATTTCAAATTTAGTAATTCCGTGTTGCCACATCTCTAGTAATATCGTGTTGCTGCATCTCTAGTAATATCGTGTTGCCACATTGCTAGTAATTCCGTGTTGTTTTCTCAGTAAAATAGTATTGCTAAACAACAAAATTTAAAAGAACAATTCATTGCAATCATCGCATGAAGCAAAAAACAAATAAGGTAATATGCCCTTGCTGCTCCTCCAAGAAAATAAAAAAGCACGGCATCAAAAATAAAAAGCTCCAAAGCATTCAGCGCTATTTCTGCAAAAGTTGTGAAAAAACATTTACCTTACAATCGCAAGCAAAAAATAAAACTTACCCTTTAAAGGATATCTTAACAGCAATTTCATTTTATAATAAAGGTCATTCACAATCACAAATCCAAAAGATGCTAAAGGCGATTCAAAAGCCTTCTCAGAAAACAATATCTAACTGGATTAAAGAGTATGTATCGATCACCACCTTCAGCAGATTAAGGGAAGAAGCAAAAAGGCAATACTCTCCTGATAGCATAATAGAGCAATATGAATTCCTCCATAACAACCTAAACTACAAATACCAGATTCATAATTTCAAATTAAATTATTTAACAAGCAATAATGAAAAGCTACAAAGACTCAAAAACTATCTGGAAAAAATTCCTACATCAGATTTCCCCCACCATATCTTCAAGCCTAATTCTGGTTTGGGAAACAAATCAGATAGGGCATCTCAAGCAGAGTTCAAAACATTAAATTTAGATCAATTAGAAAAACACAATCTAGCAAACAAGCTTTGCAGTTTAGCATTAACTTTGGCAAAAAACAATAAGGACAGGCATCAAGCAATTCAAGATTTCATGCTAACAAATGATTCAACTACAATAGCAGCAGAAATTCCAATTTATCTAACCCATGATGATCTATTATATTTCAACTCCCATAATTTTTCCTTGAATCCAAATGACTTCAACACCCCGATAACAGGCCATATAGATATTCTACAAATAAGAAATAATTTAATCCATATCCTGGACTACAAGCCTTCTGCAAAAAAAGAAAAACCAGTAGAGCAGTTAACAATCTATGCTCTGGCATTAGCATCTAAAATTAAGCTTCCATTGACATCATTCAAATGCGCATGGTTTGATGAAAGTAATTATTATGAATTCTTCCCGTTGCATGCTGTGTATAAATTAAGAAAAGAAAAAAGTTTTCAAGAGAACAAAAAAGGATAGAGAGATTTAAATGACCATTAATTAATATTCTAATAAATCAAAATAATCAAAAAAGATTATTATAAATAACCAAGATATTTATATATAAGTAATATATCTCTATTCTATGAAAACGATCCATTTATTAAAAAAATTAGAGCGTTTCCCTTTGTTTACAGAAAATGATGTTGCCAAGACGATTAATAAAAGCCCAAAATATGTAAGGACCTTATTATATCGTCTTAATAAAGAAAAGCTCATATATAGAATAGAAAAAGGAAAATATACTGTTCACGATGACCCTTTAATTTTCGCTTCCCATGTCATAATTCCCTCTTATTTGAGTTTATGGACAGCATTAAGATACTATAACATGACTCAGCAGCAGCCAACCAGTTTCTTTGTTATATCTCCAGTAAAAAGAAAAAACATCAAGGACTTAAATATAATTTTTATGTCAACAAAACATATGTTTGGCTATAAAAAAGAAAGATATTCGGATTTTGATATATTCATGGCAGAGCCTGAAAAAGCAATTATAGATTCATTGCTTTTTAAAATCCCGATCGAAGACATTAATTTTGCTTTAGAAAAAGAAGATCTAGATTTTAAAAAACTTTCAAACTATGCAAAAAAAACAGAAAATATATCATTGATTAAAAGATTGGGATATTTGCTAGAGAGGAAGAGAAACAACTCATACAGGCTTAAAGCATTAGACAATAACTATGTCTTGCTGGATTATCTAGGGAAGGACAAAGGAAAAAAAGATAAGAAATGGAAGTTGATCATTAATAGCTAAGAATGATAACATGATAACAAAAAAAGATCTGCAGGATTATGCAAAATTAAAAAGGCTTAATTTAGGAAATGCTGAAAAAGATTATTTAATTGACATCGCACTTTTAAGTATTTCAAGGCATACAAAAAATGAGCTCGTATTCAAAGAAGGTACATGCCTTTACAAATTCCATAAACTTAATAGGTTTAGTGAAGATCTTGATTTTAGTGAAGTATCTAAAATAAACATAGATAATTTAATTTATGATCTCCTCCTAGACTTCGAAAAGTTCGGAGTTAAAGCAGTTATGCACAAAAAGAAAGAACAATATAATTCTATGTTAATAACTCTTAGACTAGAGGGTCCTCTATTTTCAGGAAGACCAGCAACATATGCAAGCATCGGAATTGATATAAATTTAAAGTCTTCAGTGGATTTGGAGCCTGAATTTCTAAGATATAATTCGCAGTATCCCGATATCGCAGAAATCTCTGCTTTATGCATGAAACAAGAAGAGATATTTGCTGAAAAAATAAGGGCTTTAATGACAAGGACTAATGCAAGAGATTTATTCGATTTGAACTTTTTGCTCAAAAATAATATCTACGCCAAAGAGAATCTTATTACGAAAAAAATGGAATATTATAACAAGGAATTCAGCATAAACAAATTAATACAAAAGATAAAGTCCCTTGCAAAAAATTGGAAAAAAGAACTCCCCGGATTTACCTCTGAAATACCAGATTTTCAACAAACATCAAAAGAGGTTATAAAAAATTTAAAAAGATATTATAATAAAAAATAATACGGGGATTCTTCAGGCAATGTCGGCATCGGCGACAGAAGCCCCGCCAAACCAGCAAAAACCAGCATCCCGGTCAAATTCCAAACAAAGTTCCAGCCAAA
>CAYJRS010000066.1:0-2910 GCA_964372845.1 Candidatus Woesearchaeota archaeon
GTAATTGAATTTATTTAATTTAATTGTAAATCCTACATCTTCTAAAATCTCATTTATTGAGCCGAAATTCCAGCTATAGAAATGTTTTGCAACGTCGCTTTTGAAGTTTCTAAACGGTTTATTACTTCTTGAATGAGGCAAGACAATAATAAGCTTTCCTCCTTTTTTTAAGATTCTATAAAACTCTTCAATAGCTTCATAAGGATTCTTTAAGTGCTCAAGAACGTGACAACATAAGACCCCATCAAAACTCTCTTTCTCAATTTTTTTTATATCTTTTTTAGTATTAATCCTCCTTTTCCCGCATTCATTTAAAGCGAACTCACTTATATCAATTCCAATACTATTCTCTTTATGTAAAAAAATATTTTGTCCAAGTCCGCAACCAAATTCTAAAACCTTCCCGTTTAAATATCTCCAGTAAAATTTATCTGCGCACTTAGCCCTAAACAAATAGTATCTTTCATCAGTCAAAAGATTTTTGTGGACTTCTGAATGATATTGTCTATCATACATATCTTAATACCTTCCTTCATTGCTTCGCACTTCTGGATTTGGAAGTATGTCTTCATAATAATACTCTGGAACCACTAAGTTAACTGGATAGTTTATCTCCCAAATCTTCAAAGGCCCTATGATCCTCCCATTATAGAGGGCTAATGGTAACTGGTTCTCATCACTATAAACGAGTTTAAAGTATTTTCCTTGACCAAATAAATACAATCTAGCAAAATTAGTTCTTCTTACCTTTTCAGATACATAAATAGCAGCTCCAACAGAATTAACATTTTTCCCATTTATAGTAGGAATAATCATTAAACATCCTTTCAATCCAGACTGATTAAATTCAACTTCTCGCCCATTAATGAAAATACATTCCAACGGAACTTGTTTCTGTTGCCTGTTATTAACAACAATGGCTTGAGGATTTTCTATAACCGTAGTGCCATTAACATCTTTAGTAGGAACAAAGAAGCCGACGATTGCAGCCCCACCTTTAGGAAATAATTCCCCTTTGTATGTAAAGTCCCAGTCAATAAGTGTAACCCCAGTATAAACATTCACAACATATTCCCTGGTTTCTTGTGCCCTTCCAGGATCTAGTTGGAATGGAGGCAACCAAGAATATCTGTCCCAATTCTCATCAGCGCCAATTGAGGAAAAAGCAGGATATTTTCCAATCTCATCAGAAATAATCAAGAGATGGGTAGTATTATGGGCTTTCAAGAATTCTAAAGCTTCTATTTCATCCTGTCCTGTTAAAACCGCTCTACCCATAAAATGATTTAAACTATTTTTAGCATTCCCACCGTCGGTAACAGTTGCCCTCTCAAAACCACCTTGTACAAAATAGCCGTAATCCCACCAATGTGCAAACACAGCATTTTTTTCAGTATTTTCTCTTACCCATTTTCCAGCTATCTGCCATTGTTGGTTATATCCGGGACTTATGTATTTGGCTTGATTAAGTGTTTGCTGTGAATGAGTGATGATAATACCTTTATCAAAAATACCATAAGCAAAGCTGGTTGCAAATGCAAAAGGATTAATAAAAATAAGGAACAATAATATCCATAGGCTTATCTTATACGCATCTTTTTTTATATGAAGAGAGATATCAAAAAGTCTTACTCCTAAATATGCTACCAATAATACAATAATTACTGAGAAAATAAAATGAAGCCTAATAGCGGTTCTAGAGGCAAGAGATAATATAAATAGCCATATTAATACCAAGATTAATACATGATTTAATTGAGATAGCTTTTCAAATATTCCTTTATTTTTATAATATGAATAGAGATAATAACCTAAAAAAACAGCAATAAAGAGTAAAAGCGTGCCAAAGTAGAGGATATTAGAAACAAAGCTTATGCCATTTAAAGTTGAAGAACCTTGGGAATATCTGCTGAATCTCAATCCCAATGCAGATAATGCAAAAATTATCACAGAAAATATCCTTATTTTTTTAGGGAAATCTTTCATAAGGTAATAAATCATCATAAACGAACCGATCATATAGGCCCAAAAGAACTTCCATCCAATCTGTCCGACTAAGTCAACAAGATAGGGCTGATGTGCTTCAGCAACAGTTAACTGCCACCTATCAGTTCCAAAAGGACTTGTTAGTGTTATATGCAACTGTTGAATCTGATTAAAAACAAAATTGGGTCCAAATATTAAAAATGAAAAGACCATACCAAGAAGGATAATAAAGATCAAAACAGATATTTTATAAGGCATTCTCAACTTTTTCTCTATTTTATCCTTTAGATTGAATCTTAATACTAAATAGTTAAAAATCCCAACAAACAATGCCAAGGTCGCAGTAGCACTAAAATATACTCCGATTATGGTACTTAAATTATAATTTCTAAAAAGAATCATAAAAATATAAAACGTAGCATACCATCCAGCATAACTAAGAAATTGGTTCTGTTTATATACCAAAAAAACAAAACATATCAAACTAAATAATCCTATTATGCTAACTAAAAAAGCCATTCCCCCCCATACCAAACCCATTAATCCTGTACTTAGTCCGGCTAATGCACCATAAATAACATTATTTTTAAGTTTCTCTCCTTTCCAGCCACAAACAAAGAAATACAGTGCAGCAAAGAAGAAAACCATTCCCAATGCTTCTTTATCCCCTACCCCAGATATTGTCCTGAACAAATAAGGAGGAATAATGGTCAATAACAAAGAACTCAATAAAGCAATCCTATAATCAAATAATTTCTTAATCAGCAAAAAGAAAAATAACAATCCAATAACGAAAGCAATTGCAGGGTATATAACATCGACATACTCTATTGTAATAGAAGAACTAAATAAATGCAAGAACTTGTATAGATATGTAATAAAGTAGCTCAAAAACTTAAAGTCAACTAAGTTATCAAAGCCCCA
>CAYJRS010000067.1:0-2828 GCA_964372845.1 Candidatus Woesearchaeota archaeon
CTTAATGCTTCTTTCACCTGAGATTCTATTTGCATTCTTTTGATTGGTTTTTCTAATAATTCTTCCTTTAGGTCTTCTTTTATTTTATCAACAACTTCCAATGCGACATTATTTTCCAGCAAAGTAATCTGGAGATCTTGGAATATACCTTCAAACTGCCCTTCAGAAATTCTTTTTGTGGTTACTTTCTCTGTTATTTTTTTAATGAAGCCTTTTTCTTTTATTTCTTCCTTTTTATCAACTCTATCTTCTCCTAGTATTTCTTCGATTTCTAATATTTTTGGCTCTTCTTTTTTTTCTTCTACTTTTATCTCTTCAACTACCTCTACTTCTTCCTCGACTTTTTTCGTGAACTTTTCTACGGCTGATTTTAGCTTGTTTTTTAAGAATCCAAACATTTTAAGATCCGAACATTTGTTTTATTTTATCTCTATTCCCCTTTCTATTGCTTCTTTTATGATAGAAGGCTGTTTTTTTCTTATTTCAAACTCTTCTGGCGTATAGCAAAGCAGGTCTACAGGATAATCTAGATTCCATTTTAATCTTAGAGTTGTTGGACGTTGAAAAGATTTTAGTTTTTTAAATCTTGGAGATACGATAATTAGATCTACATCGCTGTATCTGGTAAACTTTTCTCCTGTTCTGCTGCCAAAAAATATCATCCTTTGGATTTTGTTTTTCTCTTTGAAACTTTTGAGCCCTTTGATGAGCTTAGATTTTTCTTTATCCATTTAATAACCTCCTTAGACTTATTAAAAAAATCTTCTACTTCTTCTTGTTTAAATTTTTTTGCAGGAATTACATCCGAATAATCTGGATAACGGTCTTCTGTATATATTGGGTTTATTTCATTACACAATTCTACTATCCTTTTTGGTGCCTTGACTAATTCTGCTAATTTGACTAAATCATGTGTTTTCCATAGTTCGTTTTTATTTTTTATATATAATGCCTTCAACGCTTTTTCTGTTGACTGCTGGCAGAGATATGCTGCTACATCTAGTTTTCCGCCTTGTAGATTATATTTTGCACTTTCTAAATCTGATTCCGCTTGATTTATCCAGTTTTCAACGATTTTTTCCATCTATTTTACTCAATGTTTCTATATTAAAAAATCTATGGTTTTATCTTCTGAGCATCAAATTAAATTTAAGACCCGAACATTTGTTTTATGGCTAGTGCTATTGTTTCATCTGGCTCGATTTTTGGCATTGCTTTTGCTAATTCCTGCTGATTTGTGTCGAAGTATTCATAGAATCTTGGAGTTAGTTTTACAATCTTGGTTAAGCCATGTGGTTTTCTTGTGATAAATTCCTTTTCTTCCAAAAATTTTAAATGATCATATGCTGTATTCCCTCGGATTTTTACTATTCTTGACTGGAGTATTGGCTGCTTCCACGCTATTATCGCCAAAGTTGAAATTGTCGGCCTGTCGAATTCTGTTTCCGTCATCAAATCTTTTACAAATGGAATAAAATTCGGCTTTATGTGCATCCTGTAGCTGCCGCCCTGCTCAAGGATTTCAATTGCTGAGTCTTTCCTGCCATATTCTTCTTTTAATTCTTCTATGGCATTCTTTACTATTCCAACAGAGCCAAGATTTAGCATTTCACCGATCCTATTTATTTCCAAGAATTTCCCCGATGCGAACAAGACTGCCTCTACTTTTCTCTTATAGTCTTCCATTGATTAGAAACACTCTATGAGATTTATAAATATTGTTAGTGTATCGGGAATCTTAAGATTGCGCCTATTCCGCCTAAGTTCTTGAACTGTTTTCCTTCCTGTGTATCTTCTGATACTATTTCAGTTTTTGCTCCTGAATTCGCTGCCTTTTCCTCTAGCTCCTCTGCTTTCTTGTCATCTATTTTTCCTTCGAGAATTATCAGCATCTCTACAGCTCCATACTCTAAAGCTTTTTCCACGTCTTTCAAACCATATGCTGTTCTTTTAGGGTCTGTCGCAAGCATTGACAAAAATTTATGAAGCACTTCTTTTTCTGCTGTCACACTTTCTTCTGAAAGCAAATCTTTTGATTTCTCTACCAGCTCTTCCAAGCCAAATTCATCTGTATAGGTGACATCTTTCAATCCAATTACTTTTTTCTTAACTTCGTTGTTTATGAATGGTCCGTCGAAGAATTCATTTTTTGTCGGACCAGGTCCTCCGATGATGATTCCTTTTAATTCTTTTTTATTCAAAAACTCCTGGTTGACTACTTCTGCAATTCTCTGATAAAATTCTTTTGCTGCCTGCTCCCTCAATCTGCTGAAGCGTGCTGCACTCTGGCCGCCTGTTTTGTACTTTCCTGGAACTCCCGACGTTAAATTGTGAAGTTTTTCTATATAACTCCCTTTCAGCAATCCGACTGTTGCTTCTCTTTTATCCATGACAACTAAGCCATGAACTGAATTGCTTTCCAGCTGCTTTTCCAATTCATCTAAAACAAATGTTTGATCACATCGATATAAACGAGTTGTTATCGGAAATGGGGGCTCTAAAGAAAATACTGCTATATCGACTTTGCTTTCATTTTCAGAGATATTTCCTGCAAATGCTGCCAAACCATTCGGAGGGGTTTCTTTGTATAATCTTAAATGACGTATAAGCCTTTCAAGAGAATCCTGCACATTAGTCCTTGTCCTTTTATCTTTAATATTTGATGCTGTGTCTTTTTCCTGCGCCAGCTGCTGAGTAACTTTTATTATGCTGTAATCTTTTGGAATATAAACTGTGACTAGCTCTGTATGCCTGCCCCGAACATTCTTCAGCTGATTAATAAAACGCTTCAGTTTGTATTTCTTTTTAGTGTCAATCTGTTCCATCTT
>CAYJRS010000068.1:0-2763 GCA_964372845.1 Candidatus Woesearchaeota archaeon
TTTTTATCTTATCCTAATCGCTTCTAAATTCTTTGGCGCTGCTGTTTCTATTTTGTTTAATTTATGCAAGGTTGACGCCAAATCCAAACAACGAGAAGATTCTCCATGAACAACGATTATTTTTTTAGGTCTTGGATCTAGATTGTAAACAAATCTTGTAAGTTCATTTCTTGAAGAATGCCCTGACAATCCTTCGATTGAGTGGATTTCCATCTTGACCTCGACATTCTCCCTCTTTCCATTGGACTCCATTACAAATACCCTTTCTCCTGACTGAACTCTTTTTCCTAAACTGCCCTCTCCTTGATAAGAAACAAACACTAAAGAATTTCTTGGATCACCTGCAAGCTCTCTAAAGTATTCAACTGACGCACCTCCTTGCAGCATTCCAGAAGTGGCTAATATTATGCATGCTCCAGTTTCCTCTATTATCTGCTGCCTTTCCTTTGCAGAGCCAACCTGCTTGAATATTGTTGATAAAAACGGATTGCTGTCGTGATGGAATATTGCTTTCTTAACTTGATTGTTCAAAAAATCAGGGTATGCAGTATGAATTGCAGTAACATCCCATACCATTCCCTGGACAAAAACAGGAATCTCTGGAATTATTTTTTTCCTGATTAATTCCTCGACAATTAACATAACTTCTTGAGCTCTTCCTACCCCTAAAACTGGAATAAGAACTTTCCCCTTTCTCTCAGTAGTCTTTTTAATAATCTCAACAAGCTGCTTCTCGCATTCTTCTCTAGGAGGCTGAACATTATCTTTGCCGCCGTAAGTTGATTCTAAAGTCATGGTTTCTAATCTTGGAAACTTTGTTACAGCAGCCTCAAGTAGTTTCGTTCTTGCATATTTTGTATCTCCGCTATATAGAAAATTATGCAGTCCGTTTCCAATGTGTAAATGAACCATCGCACTTCCTAATGTATGTCCTGCATTGTAAAAAGTAATTCTAATATCAGGGGTTATATCGCAAACCTCTTCATAGTCAAGCCAGATAGAATGCTTCACCATCTCCTTAACATCAGTTGCAGTAAACAATGATTTCTTCGCTTCCTTGAATGCAACACCAATGTAATCCAGGCAAAGCAATGCAGAAATATCTCTAGTAGGTGCAGTCCAATATACTGGGCCGCGATAGCCCATCTTAAACAGCAATGGGGTTAAACCACAATGATCTAAATGCGGGTGGGAGATAATAACTGCATCTAATTCATTAATGTTGAATTCCGGGGTTTCAAAATAAGGGTATGCATCCTTTCCAGAAGCAGCTATGTTAACACCGCAATCAAGCAAAACTCTGGATTCAGGAGTTTGTAAATACAAGCAAGATCTTCCAACCTGCCTAGCTCCTCCTAGAAAAGAAACTCTTATCCATTCCTCTTTTTTCTCATTCACCCAATTTGCATATATTCTTTCTCCTACTTTGTGCAGGAAATTTCTTCTATAATCATTGTTCTCGTACAAAACTTTTCTGATGTTTTCGATTATCTTAGATCTTATAGCTGGTATTCTTTTGACTAATGGTGTCCATAAGGTTTTTCTCTTAATTTCCTTCAAAATTTCCCCTGCTTTTCCTATAACCAACCCAGGCTTTTCAGCTTCAATCACAACTTGCGATCTCTGAGGGTCAAAAAGAATATTTATTTTGCCTGTTTCTCTTGGTAAAATTTTTCCTATCTCTTCAATAGCTTTTTCCTCATCAAGCGTCATGGAAGGATCTATTCTTACTTCTATTCTTTTCTTTATTTTATTCACAATCTCTTTAATGACTCCATTGTTGTCAAGAAAAAACTCCCGATTCTTAGTGTACAATACTATGTTCGCGCCTTCAAATAATGCTATTGAAATTTCAACGCTTTCCGGAATATCTTTAAGTATCTCTTTTAATATTTCTGCCATTTTCTAAGAAGCATTTAAACCACTGACCTAACACCTAATTGCTAAATTGTAATTTTGTTCTGTATCTCTTTTGTAAAAACAGTTTTTATCCCCTGGTTTGTAATTGTAATAACATCAATCCCATCACCGGAGTTCATATCCCTCTGAATTGCAGCATTTATTCCTTTAACTGCTAATTTAATTCCCTCTTCAAGATTAATATTCTCGCTATATAAAGTTTCAAGCACTCCATATGCCATCACGCTTCCAGAGCCAGAAGACAAGAAATCCTTGCATTCTGACAGGCTGCCATCAGGATAAACATCAAATAGATGAAATCCTCTGTTATCCTTTCCAGCAAGAATGAAATGCGAAATTCCTGGTATCATTGAAGGTCTTCTTATGTTCTGATAAACAATTCCTGATAATAAGTTAGCAGCTTCTTTTACAGTTACTTGTTTTTCTTTTCTTATCTCCATTAGCCTTAGCTCTGCAGATATAAGTTTTGTAATGAGTTGCGCATCTGATGCAGTTCCAGCCATAGTTAAAGCTATAAAGTCAGTTATCTTATACACTTTCTGTGCTCTTTTATCAACTATAATGCCTGCTCCAGCCCTTTTATCGGCAGCTAAAACAATTCCATCTTTGCACTTGATACCAATGGTTGTAGTGCCTGTCTTCTTGTAATTTTCTTCCATTTCTATCATAGAAACCTATCTTTTTAGATGCTCAAGGTATTTATAAATTTTTCTGAAAAGCTTTATATATGAGCTAAACCCAATTCAACTATCTTTTTTTAATTGTCTCTGAATTTGCATGAAGAGATGCGGCTCTGGAAGGTTTTAGTCACCTCTTTCCTTCCGGGGTTCTTTTATGATTTTT
>CAYJRS010000069.1:0-2594 GCA_964372845.1 Candidatus Woesearchaeota archaeon
CAGCACCAGGAGCAGCGAAGACAAATCCAAAAAAGCTCATGGCAATAGCAAGCAGTAATAAAGAATCAAAGCTTCTAAATTCAGCAAAGCACCTGTAATACTGTGCAACGATTTTATGTCCCAGCTCATGTAGCAAAAACCCTAGGCCGACGGCGACAGCAGAAACCAAAACAGATTGAACAAAACTCAGCTCACTTTTTGAAAGAACAATTGCAAATGCGACAGTAATAGCAAGCCATGCTTTTGTAATATCTACGATTTCTTTCTTTGAAGTTGTTATCTTCATAAGATGAAATCTAATTTAAGAATATATAAAACTAATGGAAATTTTATGAATAAACCAATCTCTCCTCGCATCAGGTCCAGATACTTTACTCCCCCGAAATCATTTCTAGCTAAAAATAATGTCAGCAAAAGGCCTGTAAACCTTTATCCTCATTATCTCAGGTCCGCACCCTCGAACATATGAACCTGCGCCTAATGCAAGCCTGTATCCTTGATTCGGAGAGCCAATAATATAAATATTTCTTCCATCAATTTGAGAATTTTTATGCCCTTCAATCATTTCTTCCAAAGAGCAATAATCCCCATCCAAAAAACAAAACAAATTTGGATCAGTAGGAAATGGATGCCTGACTGGATTTCCTATTTTAAGCTTATGTAATGTTAGTTTGACAGAAAACCCTTTTTTGTTCGGGAATTCTCTGCAGGCCTTCTTTATCATAAATTAATCACAAAAACAAACTAATAAAAGTATTTCTATTAACAATAGCGGAGAGAGGATTTGAACCTCTGACCTATAACCAGGCTCAGAATTTCTGATACCTTTCGGGTGTCCAGACAACAGGAGTGATTTCCCGTTATATATGGGCCTTCCGCATTGCTTGCAAGTGCAAAACAATTCGACGAACACTCCTAACTGTTCTACTCCGCTAAACCTTTATTTCTATTTCCCCTTTTAAAACTTTTGATAAGTTTAAATATATTAAAGTTAACAAATCTCATTCTATGCAAACAAAATATGGTAAATTCCCTTATGCATATCCTATAACAACTGCACAAGATAAATGTAAGGAGAGATATTTAGGATTCAAATTTGTTTTAAAAATACCTAAGCCTTTATTTCCAAACAGAGATACTTTTACTCTATGTTATGCTTATTTTAGATGGTTTGATGACATAGTTGACTCTTTTAAATTACATCCTGAAGAATCTCAATTTATTGTAAGCAGACAAAAAAGATTTCTTTCATAGTTATATTCAGAGGAATCGCCAGAGGAACTATCCACAGAAGAATTATTTCTAGCACATCTTGTTAAATTTGATAGATCTCATGGAAAAGACCTTAGACAGGACTTAGAAACTTTGGTGAAGTCTTTAGAATTTGATGCAAATAGAGTGGGCAAAATCATATCTTCACAAGAACTTAATGATTATGTTGATAATAATGTCGTTCCATATATAAATATTTTATCTGCAGTACTTAATGTAAAAGATAATCGAAAAAGAGATTTAGTAAAAATTTCAAAAGCAGGTTTTGTTGTAGATTATATACACGACTTAAGAGAGGATTTGGCTCTAGGTTATATTAATATTCCGTTGGAAGATTTAGAGAGATACAAGATTAACATAGAAAAGTTAGATGATAAAGAAATTAGATTCTGGATCAGAGATAAAATGGAAGATTTAAGAGATACTATCTTTAGTAATACTTTTAATCAGCTTCCTATAATGGCTAGAGTAATATCGAAAGCTATGATCGGTAAGAGAAGAAGGAAATTCAGGAAGATAGAAGCAAATAAGTATCATCCTATTTAAAAAAACTTTTGATAAGAAAAACAGTTAATAAGTTTCAATCTTTATGCCATCAATGCTTTCAAAATGCTTAATGTTTCTAGTCAAGATCTTCTCATCTTTAATCAAAGCTGTACCTGCAATCATAATGTCCTCCAAATCAATAATCTTTCCTTCTTTAATTAATCCAGCTTCTATCTCACCGGATTTCTTGGCCTCCATCTCTCCGAATTGGTAAATAAGAAGAGATTGCAGCAATTCATCAATTTTTTTCTTTTCTTTTTCTTGATGGATACTTTGCATTGCCCCCCTCCACAATTCCATAATACTAACAGAGGAAATTGCTTTAATTACAAACTTAAAGTCCAACTCTTCAGCTTTTTCTTTGACCTTATTATCCTCTCCATTTAATAAATCAATAATAAAAGTAGTGTCTAGAATCATTTTTCAACTCTTCTTAAATGGCTAGTCAAATGTTTTTTTCTCATCTCTCTGATGTTTTTTTCCAATAGATTGGCGCTTTCTTTGCTTAGCACTCCATAAAATGAAGATAATCTCTTCTTGCCAGAAAGCCTTATAATCGCCTCGCTAAAACTCTCCCTAGCATCCTTTCTAGACTTCATAATTCCATATGCTTCATCGGTGATAGAAATTGTTTTAGTCCCCATGTATGTGTATGTACACAGATGATATATAAATCTTTTGGATTAAACTCAAAAAGCAGAATGAAATTCAGGAAGATAGAAGCAAATAATTATCATCCTATTTAAAAAAACTTTTGATAACATTTATAAACAAAA
>CAYJRS010000070.1:0-2565 GCA_964372845.1 Candidatus Woesearchaeota archaeon
GAGCAAAGAAAACAATATGCTATTAAGGCTGCAAGTGAAACAGTACATAAATTAACAAGTGGTTTCTTCCTAAAAAATCCCAATTTTATATTTACAGATAATGCAGATTATTTCTGGAATTTAGAGAACCGTAAAAATAGGCTTTCGTATTATTGGGATAATACATTACCTGGAGGAGGGGGAGCTACAGCATATGATAAAGATAGAAATGGATTCATAATCTCAGCAAGTAACAGATTCACTACAGAAACTACAATTACTTCACCAGAATGGGTCTATAGCCATGAAATAGCAAATGCAATTGGATTAAGTGATGCAAGAGACGAAGATTCTTGGAGTATAAGTTCCAGAAGAAGTACTAAACCAGATCCAGATCCTAAAGATATTTTTGTAGGCACTGCTTATTATGATGTTGTGAGATAAATCTTTATCATTTTTTATATACTTTAACTTCTTCCAATCTGCTTTCTTTACCAGATAAACCAAAACCCTTATTCACAAAAGCACAGGCCCTTTTCACAGCAGAATTCCAACATCGAACATCTTTTGTATAATCTTTACTTGAAACTCTTTTCCCATCAGAGACCCTATAAAATCCATTTGCATCATTTTGATAAGGACAATCACATAAAGTTACAGTTCTCTTAACACATTTATTTGCCTCTAAAACAGTTTCATCCCAATAATACTCAGTAGCGCAACAATGCCCGCTGCTGCAATAACTTTCAGCCCCGCATTCATTATTTTTACTACAGCTTCTCCCAACACAGGAAGGCAAAGCACTTGCACTTTTGTCAAAATCTTTTCTCAAGCAGAGAAAGTCGCCAGCATCAACGCCATCAAAGTCATTGTAATTAAACTTGTTCAAGCAGTTGGCATCACTGCTTCCAAAGCAGTTAGCAAATTCAAAGATCTCATCGAAGTCAACATTACCATCTCTATTAACATCGCTGCATAATCCCCTATTATTTCTGCATTCGCACATTTTATTAAAGTCTTTCTTGAAGCAAACAAGGTCTAATTCGTCAATCTTTTTATCAGAGTTGTAATCTGTTAAAAGGCAAAGGTCTCCTTTACTTGTCTTATCAGCTGGAGATTTACCCCAACAAGAGGCAAAGGTAAAAAAGTCTTCTAAGTCAACTTTATTATTAAAATCAAGATCCCCGCATCCTGCCAAGCAGTTATAATTCCTCTCGAAGAACATCCTAAAACAGCTAAGGTCCTTGCCGAGCTCCATTTTACCACTATTGTCAAAATCAAATTTTTCACATCCAGTCTTAAAATTAGTAAAGCAGTCAGCAAAAACAGAGAAATCATTGAAGTCAACATCGCCGTCGTCATCTGCATCAGGGTCTCCATTAGGAGTTACACAGTCAAGAGGATTAGTGAAATATACAACTCCAAATTCATCTGCAAAGCAGAAAAGATCATCAACATCCAAAACCCCGTTCTGATTATAATCTATACTCTTGTCATTTTTTCCGTATTTATCTATAAATAGTCTATAATCATTCATATCGACTTTATTATTAGCATCAAGATCATAAATCCCATAGCAGCTAGCAGATTGTTTTGCAACAGCTGGAGCAGAAGTTGCTTTAGCAAGGCTTACAGTTTTTTCCTTAGCTTGTTGCGTTGGTGCAGGAGTTGGAGTTGGAGTTGGAGCTACACCACTGCAAGTAATAGAACTGAAATAAGCACTGCATCCGCTACATATTCTTCCAGTTGGCAGATAAATAGTGCCTCCTAAATCCTGTGCGCCAGTTCCCTCAGTAAAACTTGTTGCTTTAGATCCTTCTCCTGCAGTTCTCCTGCAATATTCATTAGCAGCATCTTGCTTTCTATTACAGCCACCTACAACATCATAACACGCATCAACTAAGCGTCCATCAACCTTAGGACCTTGTATTGTTTTAGCAGGTTGTGATGGCACAGGAGTTGGAGTTGGAGTTGGAGTTGGA
Source organism: Candidatus Woesearchaeota archaeon (assembly GCA_964372845.1). GTDB lineage: Archaea > Nanobdellota > Nanobdellia > SCGC-AAA011-G17 > ARS1403 > JACPIN01. Next base: position 1,962 of record CAYJRS010000070.1, read on the forward strand.
GTTGGAGTTGGAGTTGGAGCAGGCTGATAAGGATTACAATATTGTGAAAGCTCAGGCCTTCCGCTTGTTGTTCCGCAATTATTTAAATCAGTACAGCTTTTTGTTTGTGTATAATCCGCTCTGCAAGCACTCCATCCACTGCATTCCCATTTTGGTGTGCACCCTCCTGTCTGACATCCAGTTGCAGTGCATGTATTAGGGCTGTTGCAGATTACTTTATTCTCCCCCCAGCAAGTTCTTCCAGCACATCCGCTTCCTCGAGAATCTGGAGTTTTATAATAGCAATAAATATTGCCTTGTCTATCTCTTATTGTTGAAGAACCCTGGCTAGATTGAGGCAGTCCAGAGCAATAACCTCCAATATCAGAACAGGTTAAAGCAGAAACATTCTCGGAATAAAAAAATAATGCAGCGAATAATACTAAGAAAATAATTACAACCTCTTTTTTAAACATAGCAACTGCAAAGCAACATTTATTTAAATAACTTTCTACGTTTTAAAGATCTTTGATAATTCCCTATTAACATAGAATAATGGCCAAAATTTCTTTCTTCTTTAAATATCTCCTTAGTTCTTTTTCCAGTAAATGATTGATGTACATTT